>CAYPHN010000026.1:0-19335 GCA_964410265.1 uncultured Flavobacteriaceae bacterium
TTGATAAATAAGAAACTAAGGCTAGTGATTTAGTTTTTCAGCAGACCCTATATAACGTTTAAGAATTATCGTAAATTTTATAATCGGTCAACAATTAAAAAAACCAATTTTTGTGCAATAAAAAAGGTTCTATTTAACAAAATAGAACCTTTTGGTAACTGTTATTAAAAATAATTATTTTTAATGTTTGGCCTTTTTTACATCTCTTGAAGAAGAATGATATTTTGTAATTTTCCAATTGCCATCGACTTTTTTAAGGTCAACAGTTGCAACACCTTTTTTAGTAATAATTCGTTCTTCTCTTCCTTTTTCTTCATTTGCGGCTATTACAATCTCATATACATATGTTTCTGTTGCAAATGCATAAGGTAGATCAACTTTTACATTCACCTTATAGTCATTGAAAGAAAAACTTTTAAAGTATTTTAATTCTGGGCCTAAATGATGGTCTTTATAGTTCGCATAATTACCTTCACTACCACCCGATTCAAAAATTTGAGAATCTTCAGTAAATAATTGATCTGTATTTTCTACAGTTAGATTTTGTATGGCATCTCTATAAGCTGTTAATACTTTTTCAGCACCACTTCTTTCAGCTTCTACGTCTACCTTAATTTCTGATTTTTCTGGTACAGTCGTGTTACAAGAAATAACCCCAAAAAATAAGGCAATCATAGCTAGTTTGAAATAATTGTTTTGCATAATAAAATTGTAATTTAAGTTAATTATATTTTTTGCTAAGGTAATTTTATTAATTCAATTCTTGAGTTCAAAAGGAAAAGTAACCGAAGCTTTTTCCCATGCTAAAGTTATGGTACCTTCTGTGTTTGAAATTTTGTTAATTTTGTAATTTAAATGCTCTACTATTTTATCAGAAATTTCGGGCTGCACCATAAAGCGTATGACATTCTCTTTTTCATCATATTCATCCTTGCCATGTTGTTCCCAATTTTTATTAAA
This sequence comes from uncultured Flavobacteriaceae bacterium, assembly GCA_964410265.1. Lineage (GTDB taxonomy): Bacteria > Bacteroidota > Bacteroidia > Flavobacteriales > Flavobacteriaceae > Lutimonas. The sequence goes on from CAYPHN010000026.1 coordinate 961, forward strand.
AATAATGGTCCATTCAGTTCTTGATGGAATAACAAAAAACCCATACTTGCCTGCTTTTAATGCTTCTCCATTTATAATCAAATCTTTATTGGTTTCTATCCATGTAGCCATATGCGCACCAGCTTGCCAAACACTATCATACCCTACTAAACCTCCAAAAATAATCCTCCCTCTAACGCCCGGTGATGAATAATCTATATGAATATGCGCATCACCTATCATTGTCATGGCTGAAGTATGCGGACTTAAAGCTTTCTTTTTTACTTCTGTTTTCTCTTTGTGATTTTCATGTGAATCAGGAGAATTAACTTTTTCATTATTTTGATTGTTCTTACAAGCAATTAATACAAAAAGACTTATAAATGAGATAGTTGCAATTTTTTTTATCATTATTTTTTATTTTTGTTAAAGAATTTTTTTTTGATTTTTCTAATGGTTTTAGAACTTTGATAAAAAAGCAAAAAACCTGAAAAAATTGTTATTAAACTTAGAATTGAAAATCCTCTAAGCAATACATTATTAAAGTTATCTCTTTGATCAAAATCCAATATATGCAGCATAAAGAGGAAATCAAATATACGCCAATTTTGACTCCTAATTCTTTCAAAAGAACCTTTATTAGCACTTATATAAATAACGCTATTCGATTCATGATCAAATGAAATAGCCCAAGCTGGCAATGGCCCTCCTCTATATTGCAAATGGTCAGGCATATTTTCTTTTGTTACATAATGAACACTCCGCACTTCATTATTAGGTTTAAAAATTTCTTTGGCATAGTTAATAGCTTCCTCTTTAGAAAAAGGTTTTCTAATGGATGCCGTTTTTGCATTTATTAATTTGAAGGTATCGTCAATTACTATTCTATAATAATTTTCATCTAAAACAGTTACTAAAATCAATTCCTCTACTTTAGATTTATCTATTTTGGCGATATCCAAAGCCTTATCGGGAGAAATCAAATCATTTTGAATAACAGGTGCTTTACCACTAAAATTCACCAAATGATCACCGTGAATTTCATCAATATCCATCCAGCTAAAATAAAATCCACCTACGGCCCAAAACAAAAATTGAATTCCGATAAATAAACCTAAATACCTGTGTGATTTTCTAGTGTAATATTTTATACTCTTCATAAAAATGTAATAATATGCTTTTCTATTCCCTGCCGCAAAAATAGTTAAAACTTTTTATAACTTATTCATTAGATAAATAATAAAGTATTGAATTTGGCTGAAATCTGAGTTCAATCTAAGATTTGTTTACCGTTTGAATGAATTTTTATTTATAATTTCACATTTCTTAATCGCAAGGAATTAACAATTACAGATACAGAGCTAAAACTCATTGCAGCAGCAGCAATCATTGGCGATAATAGTAATCCAAATACTGGAAATAAAAGACCAGCTGCCACCGGAACCCCAAGAACATTATAAATGAATGCAAAAAATAAATTTTGTTTTATATTTTTCATGACCGCATGTCCTAAATTTTTTGCTTTTACAATTCCCATTAAATCACCTTTTACCAAAGTAACTTCTGAACTTTCTATGGCTACATCAGTACCGGTACCCATGGCGATACCAATATCAGATTGTGCCAAAGCCGGAGCATCATTAATACCATCACCAGCCATAGCAACTATTTTGCCTTCAGCCTGTAACTTTTCAATTACCTTTAATTTATCCTCTGGTAAACATTCTGCTTTAAAATCACTTAAATTTAATTCAGCTGCCACAGCTTTTGCTGTATTGTTATTATCACCGGTAAGCATAATCACTTCAATACCTTGTTTTTGAAGCAAGGATATTGCTTGTTTGCTAGTCTCCTTAATTGCATCTGTAATACTCACATAACCTTTTACATTATTGTCTACTACAATATAAGAAACCGTTTTACCTAGTTTTTGTTCATCAATAACCTTGTTATCTAATGCAGTAGATAAATTTGCCTTTACTTGTTCCAGTAATTTTTTATTGCCCAAAGCAATCTTTTTACCTGCAACGGTACCTACAACACCCATGCCCATAACAGCCTCAAAATCATCGGATTTCAATATTTTAATCTTGTTGTTTTTACCATATTTAACGATGGCTTCAGCCAATGGATGTTCACTGTATTGATTGATGGATGCAATATATTTTAATAATTCTAAATCATTTTCTCCAGAGCTATTAACAACTTTTTCAACAGATGGTTTACCTTCGGTTATTGTACCGGTTTTATCGGTAATCAACACATTTACTTTATTTAAGTTTTCTAAAGCTTCGGCATTTTTAATCAATACACCATTTTGTGCACCTTTACCAACACCCACCATTACAGACATTGGAGTTGCTAGACCAAGGGCACAAGGGCAAGCAATTATTAATACTGCGATGGCGTTTACAAATGCGTAAACCATAGCTGGTTCTGGACCATAATACCGCCAAACAATAAAAGTTAAAATCGAGATTGAAATAACAATAGGTACAAAATATTTAGAAATTTTATCTGCTAATTTTTGTATAGGAGCTTTACTTCTACTCGCATTACTAACCATTTGTATGATTTGTGAAAGTAAAGTTTCTGAACCAACTTTTTCTGCTACCATAACAAACGATTTTGTCCCGTTTATGGTTCCTGAACTAACAGCATCATCAATAGTTTTATCAACAGGGATTGGCTCTCCGGTTATCATACTTTCATCAATATGACTATGGCCTTCCGTTATTTTTCCGTCAACAGGAATTTTATCGCCTGGTTTTACACGCAATAAATTACCTTTCTGAATATCGTGTATCGAAATAACTTTATCTTCTTCTCCGGGTCTAACTAATATTGCTTCAGTAGGTGCTAATTTTAATAATTCTTTTATTGCTCCACTGGTTTGACTGTGTGCTTTGGCTTCTAATAATTGCCCCAATAAAACTAAGGTTAAAATAACTGTTGTTGCTTCAAAGTATACAAATACTGTACCTTCTGGGGTTTTAAATTGATCTGGAAATACTTCAGGAAAAAACATAGCAACAATACTAAACAACCAAGCAATACCAGTACCAATACCTATTAAAGTAAACATATTGAGATTCATGGTTTTAATAGAAAGCCATGCTCTTTCAAAAAACATCCAACAGGTATAAAAAACTACTGGTAATGATAAAATAAGTTGTATCCAATTCCAAGTGTGTTGCGAAAATATTTTTGCAAATGGATTTCCGGGTATCAATTCTCCCATTGCGATGATAAAAATAGGCACTGTAAATAGTGTTGCTATTTTCATTTTTTTGAGAAGCTTTTTATAAGTTTTATCTTCTTCGCTTTCTGATGGTTCCATAAGTATTAGATCCATACCACAAATCGGACAAGCTCCTGGTTTATCTTTTATAACTTCTGGATGCATTGAACACGTATATTGTATTGCTTGTGCTACTTGTGGTTGTTCTACTAAGTCCATACCACATACAGGGCAACCTACCTGAGAAGTATATGTTTTTTCTCCTTCACAATGCATTGGACAATAAAAAACACCATTTCCTTTTAATTTATTTTCAACCTTTATATTTTCATGATTTTCATCTCTTGGCATTGCAATAGTATAATGCAGGCCAGCTTTCAACATAGTTTCCTGTAATTTTTCTAAAGAAACATGTTTTGTCATTTCTAAATTGACTTCTTCCTTTTTAAGGTTGGCATCGACTTTAGTAATTTCTTTTAGATTTCCTATTGCATTCTCAACACTGGATTTACACCCAACGCATGTCATTCCGGTAATTTTATAAGTATGTTTCATGTGTATATATATATTATTTTATTAAATTGGTCACATGTTGTTCGCATTTAGTCTTCATCTTGGGTATGAAAAATTTTATATGCTCGTTTCATCTTGTGAATTTTTTAAAAAACAAAGGTTGTTTAACTATTTAATTAATTTGTGTAATATTTTGGGTTGTTTATACATAATTATGATTGATTATTCACATTTTATAGTTTGCTATTGCATAAAGCATGAGCATCTTCTAATATTTTATTTATTCTATTTTGTTTAATACCAATTTTATTCAAGATAATGGCGTTTTCACATAAGTGTTTACAAAGCACCATTTCTTCATTAAGCAGCATTTGTTTTTCAGATTTTTTTAGCGTATTTAAACAAGTTATTGGATATAAGCCAAATTTACTTATTAAACCTTTTAAACTTTTATTTTTTGGATAATCCCAACTTAAAAGCTTGATACCAACACAACTGGCATATTGAATTGCATCTTCACTAAACCTAGTATTATTCACTACCCATCCTTGGTGAAATTTATGCTTATGACCTTCTTTCTTTATCCATTGTTTTTCTACATCTAAAAATCTAGAATGAATATACAATGGAATTTTCACATTACATTTCGTTTTAAAAGAGCTGTGAAATTTACATTCTATCATAAAATGTTTGTTTTCTTTTTCGGCCACAACATCAATTTCATGCTGTACACAATGCCCTTGAACTATTACTCCAACCTTTACTTTAAAACCTTGGCACTTAAGTAATTCTCCGATAAAATTTTCAAATGGATATCCTGTTGGACCCAACTCTAAAATGCCCTTCTTTAATTTATATCTTGATGCTGTTGGGCGAGAATTTTTTTTTAACTGGATAAATGCTTTTTTATAAATTTCTTTGGTAGTAATTCCATCATATAATGCTGTTTCAATTTCAGTAACAATTTTTTGAACCTCTGATTCTGAAGCACCTGTTTTTGCAAGAGATACAATGAGTTTATCTCTTTGAAAAACAACTTTTTCACCATTAGCTTTTATGACTTTAATACTATTCATTTACTTACTTATTATTCTTATCATTTTTTATAATTTCTAATAATTATCCTATTTAAACCAGTACACTGTCAATTATTTTTAAGTTATGTCATTCCATCCATTCCTTCCTCTTACATCTCCATATCCATATGCATTTTTCCATCATTGTCTGTATGAGATTTCATAAAAAAATATTGACTTAAAACAATTAGGATGATTCCTATTAAAGCTATAATGAGGACAAATGGATCTCGTAAATATTTTATATAAATAAATGCTAAAAGAATAATAACATCTAATGTTATTGCAATTAACGGGATAATAGGGTTGAACTTTATATCTTTTTTAAGGTGTTTGAAAAATCCCCAATGAATAGCTATATCCATTATTAAATAAAAAATAGCACCAATGGAAGCAATACGAGTAAGATCGAAAAGAATGGTTAAAAGTATGGCAAGAGAAACGGTAAAAATAAGGGCGGGTTTTTTAAGGCTTTTCATTTTATTCATATCAGGAACTTGTTTCATACTACCTAACATGCCTAACATTCTAGAAGCAGAATATACACTCGCTATAACACCAGAAACAGTGGCAATGATGGCAAGAATAATAGTCATTAATGAACCCCATTCACCAAAAACAGGTTTTGCTGCTGCAGCCAAGGCATAATCTTTTGCATCTATAATTTCTGAAATACTTAATCCACCAGCGACAGACAAAGCCAATACAACATATATTAGAGTGCATATTATGATTGAAATAATAATGGATCGACCAATATTTTTATGTGGATTTATAACATCTCCTCCTTGATTTGTAATTGTAGTAAAGCCTTTATAAGCAAGAATTGACAATGCTAGTGCAGCAACAAATCCAAATCCCTCTGGTAGACTTGCATTAGCTTTTGAAACATAAGTACCTGTAATCGTTGGTAATCCGGAAATCACAAGTCCAGAAATTGCTAGAATTGCAATTCCTGCAACTTTTATTATTGCGGTAAAAGTGGCCGTTACTTCTATCACTTTATTACCAGATATATTTACTATATAAGCAATTGCAATAAGTATAACACCAAGAACAGAAGCATAACGCATCCGGAAATAATCTAAGTGTATAAGCACCAAAAGTTCCTGCAACTAAACTTTCAGATACCACCATGGATACATACATTAATAATGAAAATGTGCCTGTTGCCGTACCAGGTCCGTAAGATATTGTCAAAAATTTTGCTACTCCTCCTGCTGATGGGTAGGCATTAGAAAACTTAACATAAGAATACGAGCTAAAACCTACAACTATTGCGCCTGCTATAAATGCTATTGGAAATAAATCGCCTACTAACTCTGCAATCTGGCCCATAAGTACAAAAATACCCGCACCTATCATCACTCCAGTTCCTAGTGAAACAGACCCAATTAAGGATAATTTTTGCTTTTCTTGTTTGTTATTATTCATTTTTCTGATTTAATTTTCTAACTATTTTTAAAGTATTTTGAAATAATAAATACAATAACCACAAATGCCGACATCATTTCAAATACAGTAATTAATTTTGCAACAGGTAAAACAGGAACAACGTCGCCATAGCCAACTGTTGTAAAAGTAACAATACTGAAATATAATAAATTTAAAAACCTTGAAGTTAATGGTTGATTATATTGTATACCTGCAAAAGCATTCTGATAAATTTCTGATACACATAAATAATCGATTGCAAATGAGGTTATAATTAGGGTAATTATGGCACCTAATAAAAACAACATATGTTTAAATGAATGGTTGTTTTCTATAAGTATATCTAATTTTTTAAATGTATGTGATACTAAAAAATAGATTTTTGTTATAGAAAAAAACACTAATGCACCTGCCCATAAATTTGGATATTCAAAATGACCCCAAATATTCATTATTAAAAAAAATAGTGTAAGTAATACAACCAAAAAAATAAGTTCCTTAATAAGGTTTAGTAGTAATTTAATTCTATAAAAAATGTTATTTTTCATATTTTCCTATTAGAATCTTAATGATAGCCCAGCACCTGCTCCAAAACGGTTGTCATAACTTGCCATAAAGGAAAAGTTTCTTGACAACATATATTCTGCTCCTGCACTCCAAACAGTTTCAGATTCATAATTAATTCCTGTAGGAAAATCATTTATCAATCCTACATCAAATTGATATTCATAATAGCCAAATACAGAAAATCTTGAAAAAATCATAAAACTCCTCCCTAAGGAAACTCTTGGACGTAATTGGCTGTCAATACGAGCATCAAGGCTAAACATATAAGGTGTAAAATACCGAATACCTGCAACTGCAATAGTGCTGAATTCATTTAGGTTGTCTGCAATTTCGTTTTCAATATTTACACCTCCAAAAACACGTAGATAATCGTGTAGATAGTATTCGTAGGTAAATTCGGCTTCCATGTTTTTGTTCCAACCATATTCAAACGAAGCGTTAAACTGGTTTCTGATATTGGAAGTTGATACATTTATTGCTGTCATATTAGATGCAACATCAAGCAATCCCCAAGAATAATAAAGATCTGTTTCATCTACAATTATTTTTGTAGGAAATTCTTTCATTCTTTCATCTCTTGGTGTGTCATAACTAAAGACACGTGCCATTCCACCCATCATATGGTATAATATGTGGCAATGAAAAAACCAATCGCCATATTCATTGCCATAAAATTCTATGGTTACTTCTTGCATTGGAGGCACATTAACAGTATGTTTTAATGGCGAATAATCTCCATTTTTATTGATTACTCTAAAAAAGTGTCCATGTAAATGCATTGGATGATGCATCATGGTTAAATTGTTGAGTGTAATACGTGTAACCTGATTACCTTTTATTAATATGTTGTCGGTTTCAGAAAGTGGCACACCATTCATACTCCAAATATAGCGTTGCATATTCCCTGTGAGATTTAACAGAATTTCTTTTACAGGAACATCTTTTCCATAATTGGTTTTTTTAGGCGATTTTAAATAATCGTAATTGTATTGCATCTCATCTTTTTTTATAGTCATTTTTGATGATTTTTCCATAGCATTCATGGTTGTATCTTTTGATATGTTCATCTTCATATTATCATTCTTTTTCATTTCCATTTTATTAGAATCAGCCATTTTATTAGAATCACTCATATTCATACCTTTCATATCGTCTTTCATCAGCATACCAAATTCTTCTTTCATTTTGTAGCGTTCATCTTTTTTAGGACGAAATTTTAAGGCATATGCACCCATTTTCATATCCATTTTTGCCATTTTTTTCATCATACCAATTTTATCTGGTCTTGGAATACTTTCTGCTTCTAATATTTTTCCTTTTCCTAAAAAGGCAGATGCTGTACCTGAACCATCTTGTGCTGTAATCTTAAATTCTATTTTCCCATTTTCTGGTATGGTAACAATAAAATCGTAGGCTTCGGCAATGGCAATAAATATCTTATCTTTTTTTACTGGTACGACATCTATTCCGTCTGATGATATTAACATCGGATTTCCACCTCCAAATGTTATCCAGAATTGTGTAGATGCTCCACCATCGATAATACGCAAACGTACTTTTTCGCCTGCTTTAAATTCTGGATATTCTATAGATTGCTTTCCGTTAATTAAAAAGCCGTCATAGTAAATATCGGCAATATCTGCACTTTCCATACGTTGTTTCCAAAAGTTCATCTGTGCACCAAATGCACCTCTTTTTATCACTTGATTTAACGGTGTTGCTGTTCCTTTTCTGAAATTATACCATTCGGTTCCACGCTTTAAATTTCGTAAAACACTCATTGGTTTTTCATCTGTCCAATCAGAAAGCATTAATACCAATTCTTTATCATATTTAAACGTTTCTTCTTTTGGATGAATAACGAAAGCACCGAAAACGCCAACTTGTTCTTGCAACATAGTATGGCTATGATACCAATACGTACCAGATTGATTCATAGCAAACTCATACTTAAATGTATGCCCTGGCTCAATTGGTGGCGTATTTAAATACGGAACGCCATCGTAAAAATTTGGTAGTAAAAGTCCGTGCCAATGGATAGAAGTTTCGACATCCATTCCATTTTTTACATAGATTACTGCGTATTCGCCTTCGGTAAATTCTAAAATAGGACCAGGAATTGAACCATTAATGGTCATTGCCATTACTTCTTTTCCTGCTTTTTTTACTTTTTCTTGTCTAAGGGTAAGTGTGTATTCTTTTACAGGAAGGTTATCGACATTGCCTTCAACAGATTTTTCTGTTTGGGCAAATGCACTAACACCTAAAAAGGCAAAAACGATATATAGTGTTTTTTTCATATCTGTGTTTATAATTGTTACGTCTTAATGTTTTCTTTTTTATAGTTTCTTATGATTAATCGATTGCTTTTTTCGTAACTGAAATAACTCACTATCCAGTTCATGCCAACTAATAATTTATTTCGAAAACCACTGATAGACATTAAATGTACAAAAGACCAAATTAACCAAGCAAAATAACCTCCAAATTTTAATTTGCCTAAATCAGCAACTGCTCTACGTTTTCCAACGGTTGCTAATGAACCTTTGTCCTTGTATTTAAAAGAAATAAGTGATTTTTTTTGAATGATATTTATAATGTTTTTGGCAACAATCTTACCTTGTTGTATTGCAGGTTGAGCAACTTGTGGATGACCATTGGGAGTGTCTTTTGTTATTACTGCAGCAATGTCTCCCATTGCAAAGACATTATTCAGTTCTTCAACTTGTAGATATTGATTTGTTTTAAGTCTATTTCCACCAACAAAATGTTTTTGATCTATGCCTTTTGGGATTTGCCCTTTTATACCTGCTGTCCAAATTAGGTTTTTTGCGAGTAATTGTTTTCCGCTTTTGGTTTTAACAATATCACCATCATAGTCTGTTACAACTTCATTTAAAAACACTTCTACATCTAATTCTTTTAAGTATTTCAATGTTTTAATAGACGCTTTTTCAGACATAGCTGAAATAAGATTATCAGAACCTTCAACCAAATAAATGTTCATGATGGATGCTGGATATTCGGGATAATCTTTGGGAAGAATATATTTTTTAAATTCGGCTAAAGCACCAGCCATTTCTACACCAGCAGGACCGCCACCAACAATTACAAAATTAGTAAGTGCGTCGCGTTCTTTGTCATTACAGGTTATGGTGGCTTGTTCTAAATTTTGAAGCATCATGTGACGAATATTAAGTGAATCTCGAATATTCTTCATTCCTAAACTATTTTCTTCTACATTTTTCATTCCGAAGAAATTAGTAGTTGTTCCTGTTGCTAATACCAGAAAATCATACGTAAGAGAACCTTTATTGGTTTGAATTGTTTTATTTTGGGTGTCGATTTCTTCAACTTCTACCAGCCTAAAACTTACATTTTTGTATTTTGAAATTTGTTTTCTATAAGGAAAAGCAATACTATCTGGTTCTAAACCACTAGTTGCTACTTGATATAGTAGGGGTTGAAATTGATGAAAATTATTTTTATCTAATAAGACAACTTGTACCTCTTCATTTTTTAAACCTTCAATTAAAGATAAACCAGCAAAACCACCACCAATAACAACAATTCGTGGATTAGTTGCATTTGGTAAACATATCAATTCATCTTTTTGGGATACCGTGTTATAAGTACATTGCGTCATGATTTTATTTTTATTTTATTATTGAACTGTGAATTCAATGATTAAAATAATAATTTAAAATCAGTAATTTACAAATAAATTTAGGAGCTATAAACTATCTCTCAACGTTTCCATCCAACTGGTAATCAATACCTTATCTTGATCCGATAAAATAGCACTTCTATGCATTAAAGTATACTGGCCTAAAGGCATTTCGTCATCTTTAATCTGACTTATTATTGATTTTATTTTACTTTTTTGTCTGCGTTTAGAATAAGAAGCAAATTCATTAAAATTCAATTCTTCCATTCCATCTATTATATGTTCTTCCATTAACCAATATATTGGTTTAATTTTATTAAACCATTGGTAATTTGTATTGTTACTATGGCAATCATAACAAGAATTTTTTAATAATCCAGCTATTTCCTTGGGTGCCTTATAAAAAAGAATAATATCTTCTTTAGGTACTGTTTTGCTTTGGTTCAGGTTTACAGGTACAAATTGTATACCTATAAACCCAACAACCAAAACCAAAAATATTATTTTAATTCTTTTTTTCAAAATTAAATCTCTTTTTGAACAGATCCACAAGTTGGCATTTTGGCCCCCATATATGGATTCTGAATTTCCTTACTAGCACTTAACCAAATAGCTCCTTTTTTGTCGTTTGCCATTGGGCAATGGTCTTGGTATAATTTAGTGTCTGATCCTGCAATAGCAATAAGATCCACTACATCAACACTTAATATTACTAAGTGCTCTCTTTGATGATCAATTGGGCTTCCTTCAATGTGCTCTGCATGTTCGGCAGCATCTTCAATAATGTCTTTTAATTCTTTTTGTTCATCTGCTGTAAACCCAGATATATCAAATGCATTAAGGGCTTTAGATAAATTTCCAGATACCTTTGCAGCTTTTTTGGCATCATCAACAACCAAAGCGTCTTTCAATTGTAAATAATGGGTAATAATCATTGCTGTATTTGCTGATTTTTCCATTTTCATGTCAGAACTTTCCATTTTAGAATAATCCATTTCACCTGCTGGTGCCTCTTCGCCGTGCTCATGGTCATGGCCATCATCACTTTTTGCTTCTGCTTCTTTTTTTACGTCTTCTGATTTTTTTCCGTCAGCGCAAGAAATTGTTGTAAAAGAAAACAATAATAAAGCCAACATACTGATTGATAATTTTAATAATTTCATGGTAAATGATTTAATAATTAGTTAAAAATTTAATATTTATAATTGTGCCTGACAAGGGAGGATTATTCTTCTAGATTTATAATCCTCCCTATTCAGGACTTTAGTTATATTAATGTTTATGATCCATATCGTGATCATTATTCTTCATCATTTTCTTTTTCATCTCTGGATTACCCATCATCATTTTATTCATTTTTTCCATCATCTTAGGATTATTCATCATTTTTTCCATCATTTGTTTTTTCATTTTAGGATTATCATTCATCATTTTCATCATCTCTTCTTTTGACCCCATATCCATTTTTCCGCCACCTTTCATCATCATTTTTTGCATGCCCTCATCTTTCATCATCATCATATGCATTTCATTTCTTGTATTTTTATCATCCATCATTTTGCCCATCATTTGATCTTGCATTTCTGGATTTTGCTTCATGGTTTCCATCATTGATTTTTTCATATCGGAATCTTGACTATAACCATTCAAACTAAAAAGCCCTACTACCACTAAAATAAATGCTAATTTTTTCATAATTTAATTGTTTAAGTATTAATTGTTTAAGTATTAATTGTTTAGTATTAATTGTTTAGTATTTGTTATTATTGTTTAAAAGTATGCTATAAATCTTCATTCGATTTACAGTATTCTGGTAAATCCTTATATTATTTCATTGAGGAATTTTCTATCTCTATTTTTTAATTTTTTATATACGCTCATGCTCATTCCTGTTATTTGCTTGAACTGATTTGATAAATAGTTTACACTACTATACCCTAATTCATATGCTATTTCGGTAAAATTCAATTCATCATATTGTGCAAATTCTTTGGCTTTTTCAATTTTTAAATGAATAAAGTATTTCTCTAAAGTAATTCCTTCTATTTTAGAGAATAGCTTGCTTAAATAGGTATAATCTTTACCTAATAAATTCACCATTTTATCAGACAAATTTACTTTCATAACAACTGGCGTATCATCAACAATACCAATGAGAATAAGTTTTATTCTTTCAATAATTTTAGATTCGTAATCTGTTAAAAGTTCAAATTCATTTTTATTTAAAGCTTTTTTAACAGCATCCATTGATAAAGTGCTTTTGGGGTAGCTAATAATTGCTTTTCCCAATTCTAAATCCAATACTTCAGCCCCTAAATTTTCCAACTCATTTTTTACTGTACTAATACAACGGCGACAAACCATTCCTTTAATTCGTAATTCTTTAATTTCATGCATGATTGAGTTTTTAAAATTAATCTCTAACCCTCTGATTATAAGTAATATCAACTATATATCTCAAGCCATTGCCTTCAAAAAAAGTGAAGCAGCAAAATCATTTTTTCTTAAGTTCAATGCGACCGCATTAACTTTTGAAGGTCGTATAAATGATTTTATTTCTTTCATTTTAATTCATTTAATAGTTAAATTTAATTAAACTCTTTTTTTACTTCTCCACATCTTAGCATATTTCCCCCTAAAAACGGATTGGTTATTTCTTTTTCATAACTCATCCAAAAGCTCCCATTATTATCATCTGCCATGGGACAAAATTCTAAATAAACCGTTTTATTATTAGGTGTTTTGACCCCTAACAAATCAACAATATCCGATAAATTTTTCCCCAATAATCCAAAAGCTTTTCTTTGTTCTTCTAAGTTTACATTACCTGCAATGGCATCTAAATTTTTACCTAATGATTTTACTCCTTTCATCCAAACATTATGTGCATCTCCAAGTAATAAATTCATATCTACTTTATTTATTGCCAGTTTAATTTTACCTGCATGATTTTTAGCTGCGGTGGCATCTTCTTTAATCAAACTATTTTTTAAATTGATGTAAGCGTCAACTACTATTCCCAATTGTTTTTTAAAATTGGAATCAATTTTTGATTTATCTATCATAACCATCGAACTGTGATCTTCCTTTTCATTTTCTTTTTTAGTATCATCCATTTCACTGTCTCCTCCCATGTCCATTCCGGCATGACCACCAGTACTAACTTTACCTCCTTCTGGATTCATCATACTTTTTTGTCCAATTAATTGCGCCGAGGCATCAATTCTAAATACACCATTTGTAGCGACGATTTCTCCTTCTTGTAAACCATTTTCAATGATATAAAAGTCTCCTAAATCAGCCCCTAAAATAACTTCTCTATAAACAAAAGATATTGTTTTATCATGTGGTACTTTTACATAAACCACAGCTCTTTTTCCCGTCCAAAGTACCGACGCCTTAGGAATAATAAGTGCATCTTTAACATTTTTTAAACTGGCCATAATAATACCAGTTGCGAACATTTCTGGTAATAATTTATGTCCTGGGTTCCTTACCTCAACCCTTACTTTCGCAACCCTCGTACTTTGAGAAACAAAAGGATCTAAATAAGTTATTTTTCCTTTAAACTTTTTACCTGGTATAGCTTTCACGGTAAAATTCACCATATCACCATTATTAATCCAAGGAATATCGCCTTCATATGCTTCAAACATTACCCAAACTGCATCTATATTAGCAATTTCAAATAATTTCATTCCTTCCATTACATGATCTCCTAGTTCAACGTTTCTTTTCATTACATAACCTGAGTAATCCGAAAGAATATCTATTTCTTCTTGTACAACGCCTTTTGCGACTATGGCATCTATTTGAGCATCAGATAATTTCCAAAGTTTTAATTTATTTTTTGATGCTTTATATAGTTCTGGATAAATATCTTTAGATTTTATAGCTTCAAACAGTTCTTTTTGAGCAGATATTAATTCTGGAGAATACAATCGAACAATTTTTTGTCCTTTTCTAACTTTTTCACCTGTAAAATTCACATATAGTCTTTCAATTCTTCCAGGAATGTGAGAAACTTGAGAATACTGTCTTCTTTCATCGGGTTTAATGGTACCCAACAACCTAACTTCTTTTTTAGCATTCGATCTAACCACTGTCGTGGTTTGAATATTTGCCAATTGAATTGCTTCTTCGCTCAAAACAATTTCATTAGAAGCAATAGACTCTCCTGTGTCTACTGCTGTTTCAAGAGGAATTAATGTCATCCCACAAATAGGACATTCTCCAGGTTTTCCCATTTTTATTTGAGGATGCATAGAACATGTCCATAATTGTGTTACCGGATCTTGTACTAAATCATGTTCTTCATTACTTTGACTAGCTTTATTTGAATCGTTCGAACCCAAATTTCCAATAAGAATACCCAGTATTAAAATACCAGCTCCAATAAGATAATTTTTATATTTTTTCATTTCTTTTATTTTTATATTGTTAACACACTCCCTAACCTCCTATCAAAAGGGGAATTTTTCGGAGTAAAATTTTAATTTCCTAATAAATAATTTATAAAAGCAACCGCTGCATTTTTATCACTAATCGCTTTTTGCTCAGCCAATTTATAACCTAACAATTGTCTTTCAATTCGTAAAACCTCTTCAAAATCTTTCGAATTTGTTGAATAGGATATAATTAAAACATCCAATACTTTTTTAGCTATTACAGATTGGTTTTGATTAAGCTGAATACGTCTATCACTATCGTCAAAATCTTTAACCGTATCGCCATATAGATAGCCCAAAGTATTTTTTTTATTTGATTTATTGGCTTGTTCAGACTCTTGTAAGTATTGGGCTTCTTTAATTAATCCTTTATATTTATTTCTGTATATCGGAATGGATACTCCAATAGACGGAAATAATAATGCATCTTTACCGTTATTTGGATCTGATGAATTTGGATTCTTTCCAACAATAATATAGTTGATACCTATATTAAATTTAGGAGCCCCCACTTTTTTTGCAGCAACCTCTTGATTCATAAACGAATTCAGTTTGTGTTCAATAGTTTTAATCTCATGGTTGTTGCTATAAATTGAATCTAATAAAATGTCTTTAGCGTAAGGTAATTGTTCTATATCCAATATTTCAGGAACATCAACCGAACTATTTAAAGCTCTATTCATAATACTGTTTAATCCTATTCTCAATGAATTTTTTGTATCTATAAATAAAGCCAATTGATTTTCTAAATCATTTAATTCTAATTCCACTCTCAATTCGTCTACGATGGTAGCATTACCCGCTTCAATTTTAACCAAAGATAAATTTTTAAATATCCTTAAAATTTCAATATTTTCTTTAGTAATTTGAATTGCTTTATGGGTATAATAATAGTTATAATACATTGTTTTCAATGTAAAAAACAAATTAGATTTACTATTTTCAAAAACTTCGTATTTGGCTTTAGCTGCCTCAGATGCTACGTCTCTTTTTGCCCCTAATGTTCCAAACCATGGAAATGCCTGATTTAAACCAAAGGACGCTTTTTGAGGTCCTAGCCTAGTTTCAACCGGGTTAATAAAATACCCAAAAGCAAAATTAGGATCTGGCAAGGTACCAACTTGTGGTACTTTTTCCATAGCTGCCATATATTCACTGAATTTAGCTTTCAATCCAGGATTATTTTCAGCTGCGATTATCAAGTATTCATCTAATGCATCTTTCGTTTCTTGTGCCGTTCCATAGTATGGAATCAGTAAAAAAAGGCTTAGAAATGTTATTATATTTTTCATTTTCTTATTTTTATATCATTATATTAAATATCGTAGTAAAAGAATTTTTGTTTGTGAAACTTTACGATAATATTTAATCGCAAAGTTTCACATAGGTTCTTTAACAATATTCTCTATGATTTTAATTCTTTTATATTTGCTTTTTTTATTTCTTTTTTCAAGTCTTTCTCCTTCCACATGCTATATAGTACAGGAACAACAAACATGGTCATTACCTGTAACAGCATTCCTCCAAAAGATGGAATGGCCATAGGTATTACTACATCAGCTCCTTTACCGGTAGCGGTTAATACCGGGATTAAAGCAATAATTGCAGTAGCAGCAGTCATCATTGCAGGACGAACTCTTTTGCTACCGGCATGTAAAACAGACGTTCTAATATCTTTAACCGTTTGTGGCTTTTCTTTATCAAATACTTGAGTTAAATAAGTTCCCATAATTACACCGTCGTCGGTCGCAATACCAAAAAGTGCAATAAAACCAACCCAAACAGCAACACTTAAATTAATGGTATGTAGCTGAAAGAGATCTCGCATATGTATATCTGCCATGCTAAAGTTTAAAAACCAGCTCTGATCATACAACCAAATCATTATAAAACCACCTGCAAAGGCTACAAATATTCCCGAGAAAACCATCAATGCGGGTATCATAGATTTAAACTGAAAATATAAAATTAAAAGAATAACAATTAAAGATATTGGTACTACAATCAGCAGTCTTTTATTTGCGCGAATTTGGCTTTCGTAATTTCCTGTAAATTTATAGGTAACACCATCAGGTAATTTAAATTCACCTGAGTCTAATTTTTGTTTAATCAATGCCTGTGCTTCCTGTACAACATTCGTTTCTGCATTTCCTGGTTTCATGTCAAAAATAACATAACCCGTTAAAAAAGTATCCTCACTTTTAATTACCTGAGGTCCTCTAACATATTCAATAGCCGCCAATTCACCTAATTCAACTTGTGTTCCAGAAGGAGTTGGGATTAATATTTTTTTCAAATCATCAGGGTTATCTCTAAACTCTCTAGCATATCGAACTCGTACCGGGAATCTTTCCCTACCTTCAACGGTTGTGGTTAATTGTTTTCCGCCAATGGCAACAGACAATTGTGTTTGCATATCCTTAACGGTTAGCCCATATCGAGACATCGCTTGTCTGTTTAGATTAATTTCCAAATATGGTTTTCCAACCACCCTGTCTGCAAAAACTGTACTGGCTTCAACACTTGGTACTTCTTTTAAAATACTTTCAATTTCATAACCAACTTTTTCAATAATATCTAATGTTGGTCCGTAAACTTTAACCCCCATAGGAGCTCTCATTCCCGTTGAAAGCATAATCAAACGCGTTTGAATTGGCTGTAGTTTAGGTGCAGAAGTAAGCCCTGGAAATTTTGAATGTTTAATTATTTCTTTCCAAATATCATCTGATTTTTTTATCTTTTCTCTCCATTGTCTAAAATATTCACCATCTTCATCTTGAGTAAGCTCTTCTTCACTAATTTTTCTAAATGCATCTTTTTTATATTTATAGGTAGAGCCATCTTTTAAAACAAAGGCTTTATTATCATCTACCTTAAAACGTACT
Source organism: uncultured Flavobacteriaceae bacterium (assembly GCA_964410265.1). Taxonomy (GTDB): domain Bacteria; phylum Bacteroidota; class Bacteroidia; order Flavobacteriales; family Flavobacteriaceae; genus Lutimonas. The sequence continues at coordinate 18,771 of CAYPHN010000026.1, forward strand.
CTATGCCCATCTGTATCCAATATGTATTCAGGAACATAATTGATGGTATTTTCATACATAGAGGTTGGTGCTGGATCTAAAGCTGAATTAACCCTACCCCATTTACCTACAGAAGATGCTATTTCAGGTATGGAGGCAATATGTTTGTTAATACTGGCCATGACTTCCATGTTTTCACTAATACTTGAATGTGGCATGGTAGTAGGCATCAATAAAAAGGAACCTTCATCAAGTGCGGGCATAAATTCATTGCCCAAACCGGGAAGATTTTTATCTAAACTGTTCCACACTATGTTATCTTTTGCAAAATTAGGAATAAATCCAAAAATTTTACCAAAACCTAACCATATCGTTGCACCAAAGAAAACTACAATAATTGGAATGGATAAAAATTTCCATTTATTATCTAAACACCACATTAAAATTCTTTTATAAAAATATACGATTGCCATTAGCGCACCTAAAACCACACTTATAACAATAATTACAAAAATAAAGTTAATAAATGTTGAATTTGAAGCTCCTAGTGGCATCCATTCTATAGTTAAAAAATAGACCAATACTG
>CAYPHN010000027.1:0-16308 GCA_964410265.1 uncultured Flavobacteriaceae bacterium
CTCCTTCAAAAACATGGATACGATTACAATTATTCCTTTTAACATTTTCTAATGAATTTTGATAGCACCAGTTATCAATATCAATGGCGTCTAATTTTATAGCACCTTTCATTTCAGCAAAAATTGCTAAAATTCCAGTTCCGCAACCCATATCAAGAACCGTTTTGCCATTTAAATTGAGGTGGATTAAATGTTGAATCATCAAATGTGTAGTTTCATGATGTCCAGTACCAAAGCTCATTTTTGGTTCGATAACTATATCGTATTTTAAATGCGAATTTTCATGAAATGGAGCTCTTATGCTAACCAGATTATCAACTTGAATAGGCTCAAAATTCTTTTCCCATTCCCTGTTCCAATTTACTTGTTCAATCTCTTCAAGATCATAGGTAATTTTAACTTCCTCAGATTGTAATAATTGAATATCATTTAAAATGTTATCATGCCAATCCTTTTTTTGGATATAAGCAGTAATACCATTTTCGTTTTCTGTAAAGCTTTCAAAACCAACATTACCCAATTCGGCAATAAGAATTTCTGATGCGATTTGGCTGGATAATACTTCTGATTCAATGATAAATTTATAGGAGATGTAATTCATAACAAGAATTCAATTATAACGTTCTCTCTTGAAAATTGACAAGATGGAGAAATTAATAAACTGAACACAAAGTTAAGGGTAAATATTATAACAATTCTTTTTCCATGGCTATTTTTATGATACCCACACTGTTTTTGGCACCTAGCTTACTCATAATATTCATTCGATGAGTTTCAACTGTTTTGGTACTTATACATAATTTTTCAGAGATCTTTTGTGTTGTTAACTCTTCAGAAATAGCTTGAAGCACTTCTTTTTCTCTTCTTGTTAAATTTGGAATTAATCCATTATCATTTGTTTTTTGAATATTTTGATTTAATAATTTTTTTTGGATATTTTTTTGAATATATAAGTCTCCTGATAGAACAGTTTTAAGGGCTTCTAATATTTCTAATTTATCTGTGTTTTTCAACAAATAACCATGAGCTCCATTTTTAAGCATTCGTTTTGTAAATGAAATATCATCAAAATTCGTTAAAGCGATTATCTTTAAATTCGGGTATTTTTGTAAGAGAAGTTTGCATAGATCTATACCATTGATGTCGGGTAAATTAATATCTAACAACAATACATCTGGGTTAGTTTTGTCTAAATTTTTAAGTGTTTCATTAGCATTTTCAAAAGTGCCAACTACTTCAATTTCAGAAGTGTTTTTGAGCATAGATTCTATACCTCTCAATACCATTTTATGGTCATCTGTTATTGCGAGTTTAATTACTGTCATCCTTGTTTTTATCTATTTCTATAGTTGTTGAGGTTCCTAGCTTATTTGAAATTACGTCTAATTTAGCATGTAAATAATCTGCTCTTGATTCTATATTTTTTAGTCCTATACCCTTGTTCTTAACATTGTAAAGATCAAATCCTTTTCCATTATCTTCTACTGTAATTTGCACGATTTTATTTCTACAACTAATCTGAACATTAATATCTGTTGCTTCGGCATGTTTAATACTATTAGTAATAAGTTCTTGGATAATTCTAAAAATATTAATTTCTTCTTTTTTAGAGATATTCATAGCTTCACCAAGATGCTGGAAAGTAATCTTTTGAAAATGTGAAGAATTTGATTCATCACAATATGTTGCAACTGCTTCTATTAAATTAAAATTATCTAGAGAAGGTGGCACTAAATTATGTGATATTGCTCGTACTTGATTACATGAATTATCAATCATAATAATGGCTTCTTTTATTACGGTATTGTTCATTTCTAACAAAGTAGACAATTTAAACTTAATTGCCGATAAGTCTCCATTTACTCCATCGTGTAATTCTTGAGCAATACGAAGTCTCTCTTTTTCTTCTCCTTCAATTAAAGTTTCTAATGTTTTTATTTGATGTTCTCTTTTAAGAGCAACAATTTCTTGGTTTTTACTTTTTTGTCGTTGTTGAAACAAATACCAAACAAGTATTGATGCTACCAGCAAAAAAATGGTAATACCTATTAAGTAATTAGTTTGCGTTTTCTTTTTTTGAAGTTCACTTTCTGTTTTTTCTAATTGTAACTGCTTTTGGATGATTTCCTTATCTTTTTTTTCGGTTTCGAATTTAATATTTAGTGAGTTAATATTCTTTTTTTGTTTTTCATTTAAAACAATATCTCTATTATTATATTCTAATTCTTTATAATATAATGCTTTTACATTTTCATCCTTGGTTTTATAAATATCTGAAAGTTGGTTGTATACTTTAATTAAAGTAGATTTATTATTGTATTTTTTAGCTATCTCTTCTGCTTTGATGGTATGATTAAGTGCAAACTTTAATCTATTTTGTTCAAAATAAATTTTTCCAATAAGAGATTCTGTTAACGCTAAATAATAAGGGTCGTTTGTTTTATTTACATAAATTAATGCTTTATTTGCCTTGTCAAAAGCCGTATTAATATCATTGCTATTTAAATAACACACTGATTCACCATAATATACCAAGTGTTTTAGATGATTTCCAGAAGATATACTAAGATATGTTTTCGCTTTATTTACATTTACAAAAGCACTATCTATTTTGTTTTTACCTATATATAAATTTGAAAGATTGTAATAATTATATACTAATTGTGTTGAATCATTTATTTTTTTTGCAAATAAATTTGATGTATTAAAACTCTTAACAGCTTCATTAGGCTGTCCAATATCCTCAAAAATAGTAGCTAAATTCCCATAACAAATTGACAGATTAAAAGTATCATCTAATTTTTCATAAATAGAAATTCCTTTTAAATAATTAAAAATAGCATTCGAAAAATCTCCTTTAAATTGAAATGTGTTACCAATATTTATGAGATTAGCTGCTACACCTTTTATATTATTTGTTTTCTTAAAATCAGAAATTGATTTATTATAATAAACTACAGCAGAGTCATATTTTCCCATATCGCTGTAAACAATTCCTTTATAATTATTGGCTTTTCCTTTAAAAATAGGATACTTATTTTTTTTTGAAATAAGTATGATAGTATCATATATAATTAATGCACTATCTGGTTTAACCTGTTCAAGGTTATAAGCTTTATCAAAAAGCATCTTTAAATAAACTGAATCTATTTGTGCATTTGTTTTTACAATAAAAAAAAGAAAAACGAAGATTACTATTTTACTTCTCAAATTATTGGGTTTTAATTTTTAAAAATAGATAATTTTTATTAGTTAGGTGAGTTACCTAGCCTATAAAGTTCTCTTAAAGAAAATATAAAATCACCCCACTTAAAAAAATGTAATTATGAGGGGATTTGAGGTGAAGTTATATTTGTGATTATGTTTTACTTTTTAGAACTAAACCTATATGCCAAACCTAATTGAAAATTATTGAGTTTTAAATAATTATTACTATTCCCACCATCTAATAAATTTGTAAGTCCCCAACCATATCTTGCTTCTACCAAAAGATTATTGGTGATATCATAAGAAAGCCCAAGGTCCAATGCAAAATTAAAATTGGTCAATCCGCTAGGTGCATCTAATAAAAAACCAAAGTTTGGGCCGCCATAAGCATTAAATTTATTAGCAAAATTATATTTTAATAGAATTGGCACTTGAATTTGATTAAAATCTTTTACACCAATAAAATTAACTTCTGGTTGCACTCCAAATTTTTCTGAAAAAGAAATTTCTGGTAAAGCAATACCCACATAAAAACCTGTTCTATTTGAAGAATCAGAGATTGATTCATTTTCTTTCTTTACTTTATTTTTAGCTAGATCAGTATTTGGAGGATTGTTATCCGTTATTTCTTCAAGGGAAGATTGAAAATTATCTCGCATTATATCAACACCGGCTTTTATTTGCGCTTTAGATAATAAAGCGCATGAACTTGTTGTTAAAGTTAAAAATAGTAATAAGGCAATCGTAATTAAATTTTTCATAATTTATTTTTTAAAGGTTGGCAATGTTTATGTTTCACATATTTTTTTAGAAACAAATTTTATGTTTGCAAGCTACATTCACTTTATAAAAAAAAACTAAGGGTATTCCTTGAAATTAAAAATTTCAAGGAATACCCTTAGGATTACTTTATTAATAAAAATGATAAGGTTCCTATCTACATAGGAATGACATTAGGATTATATCGCTTTAACCAAAGCCATAAAATCTTTTGCATTTAGAGCTGCACCTCCAATTAAACCACCATCAACATCCTCTTTTGAAAAGATCTCTTTTGCATTTGCTGGCTTTACACTACCGCCATAAAGAATTGAAACTTCTTCGGCTACATCACTAATATATCTTTCGGCAACCAATTCACGAATAAAAGCATGCATTTCTTGCGCCTGTTCTGGGCTTGCAGTTTCACCAGTTCCAATTGCCCAAACAGGTTCGTAGGCCAAAATAATATGTTTCCAATCTTCTGAGGTTAAGTGAAATAAAGCTTTCTTTATCTGTTCTTCAACAACTTCAAAATGATTGCCATTTTTTCTATCTTCTAAAACCTCACCAAAACAAAATATTATTTCTAAGTTATTTTTTAATGCAGTATCTACTTTTTTAGCTAACGACGCATCGGTTTCACCAAAATACGCTCTTCTTTCAGAATGCCCTAAAATAACCAAATCAACATGAATACTTTTAATCATACTTGCTGAGATCTCACCGGTATAGGCACCGCTTTCCATAGCACACATGTTTTGCGCAGCAACTTCAATTACAGTATCTTTTGTTTTTTTTGATGCCTTTTGTAAATTAGTAAAAGGAGGAGCAATAATTACACGGGTATTGTCCAATTTAATTTCTTTTACCGCTTTTTTTAACCCTTTAACCAATGTTTTTGATTCTTGGTAAGTTTTATTCATTTTCCAGTTGCCAGCCACTATTTTACTTCTCATCGTTGTCTTTTTTATATTGAAATTAATTGAATGGCAAAGATAACTCAAACGGTTAAATTGTTTACTTTTGCAGAACTTTATTTTTATATAAAATGAATAAACAGCAACTTATAGATCAAATTAAAATTAAAAAATCTTTTTTATGTATTGGTTTAGATGTTGATTTAGAAAAGATTCCCAAACATTTATTGGTTTTAGAAGATCCAATATTTGAATTTAATAAACAAATAATTGACGCCACACATCATTTAACAGTTGCTTATAAGCCCAATACAGCTTTTTATGAGGCGTATAGCATTAAAGGTTGGAAATCTTTAGAAAAAACTATTAATTATATCAATAAAAATTACCCCGAAATTTTTACCATTGCCGATGCCAAAAGAGGTGATATTGGTAATACATCAACCCGATATGCCAAAGCATTTTTTGATGATCTTAATTTTAATTCTGTTACAGTAGCACCATATATGGGTAGTGATTCTGTGGAGCCTTTTCTCGCTTTCGCGGATAAATTTACAATTCTTTTAGCGCTAACTTCAAACAAGGGCGGACTTGATTTTCAAATATTAAAAGATGAAAACGGAATCACACTTTATGAAAAGGTATTAAAAGAATCCCAAACATGGAAAAACAGTGAACGGTTAATGTATGTTGTAGGAGCAACCCGACCGGATTATTTTAAAAAAATAAGAAAAATCATACCGAAAAATTTTATTCTTGTTCCTGGAGTAGGTGCACAAGGAGGTAATTTAAGAGAGGTGTGTAAATATGGTTTAACCGATGAAATTGGGTTGTTGATTAACTCTTCAAGAGGAATAATTTACGCTTCAAATAATACTGATTTTGCAGAAAAGGCGAAAGCAAAAGCCTTCGAAATGCAAAAAGAAATGGAACAAATTCTATTATCAGAATTGAAATAAGAATAATTTAATTCACTAATATTTTTTTTACAATTAAAGTATTTCTCGTATAAATTTTCAACATATAAATTCCTGCCTTTAATTTTTCTACATTAATAAAATTTTGATTTAACTTTTTATCAACCAAAGCTCCTTGGATATTAAAAACATCAATTTTTTCAATTTCCACAGGTGATTTAATTTGTAATATTTTATTTACGGGATTCGGAAAAATAGTAAAACCACTTAATATGGGTTCGTCTACATCCAATACAATACAATTGTCTAAATTATAATTAAGTTCAATCGGGTCGCCTGGGCTTACATCCTTTCCATTAAAAGCGACATCATTTGTACTGTATTTAGAAACTCTAAAAACGCGACTTGGATCTGGTACGTCTCCCTGACTTAAAATTCCCGAAGGTGATATTGGAATGATATATTTCCAAACGATATTTTTATCACTATCAATTTCAAAAAACTGACCTTTTGTACCCTCAGAAATCAATGTGTTACCATTGGGTAATCTTTGTGCATTTGACATTATTTTTGAAAAAAATAATGTTTGATCAACGGGATCTGTATATGACCAATCTACATTATCCGGCCCAATTTTTTCTCCTGAAGTAATAATATAATCCCCTGGTTGTGATTGTGGAGCAGATATAATGTCAACACTCGAAAATTCTACATCTCTGTTAAAGCCGTTATTAAAAACCATTATTTTATCTTCATCTGTAAGCCCTTTTGGGATCCAATAAGGTAAATGCTGACCATAAAGTTTTTGGTCGTCAACGGTTCCTGCTTTATAAGCTAATGGATTTCCCCATCGATATAAAAAATCACCGCCCTTTCCTCTTTTGCCACCTGTATTTGTTGCCGATTCTGCTGTTGTCGTTCCATGATCAATAATATAAAATTCGTTTAATTGTCTTGAACTCAATATGATTTGATCTAAAGCAGCATTATATTGTATGGAGTTTACATGCAACCAATTCGCTTTCTTTTCAGAAAAACCCAAATAATTAATATCAACCAATTGCGGATTGTTTAAAACATCACCAAAATTGTTTTTGGTATTGTCAAAGTCTTGTATCAAGTGATCCCAAAAATTCCATTCCCAAACTATTTCATAATCGCTTACTCCAATTGGTTTAATTTCAATTATTTTTTCGTTAAACAATTCATCTTCTATTAAATTTAAAGGATCTCTACCAGCGAATATTGCTTCATCTTTTGTTTTAACTTCTGCAATTAAAATTAAAATATTTCCGTTAGGCATAGGGTAAACATCATGATGTTGTACTTCATTTATATTCAAAAATTTTTGTTGCCATGTAATATTATTATCCCAATCTCTAATCACAACCTTTCCACCCTGCCCGGGTATAAATGGACTTGGTTCATCTAAAAATTCGGGTCTTAATAATGAACCATCATCTAAAATATTGACTGAAAAACCAGGAGTACCTTCACTAAGCCACTCGTTGATTACCTGCCCGCAATTGTTAATAAGGTAAGTGTTGTTTTTAATTGTAAATAATGAGTAACCATCATAAGCACTATCAGTACTTAAAATTGTTCCGATAGTATTTTGCGAAAAAACAACTACGGAATGAATAATTATAAAAAAAAGTAAAATGAAGTAATTTTTTCTCATAGAAATTATTTTGCATCTCATTTTTAATAAAAGTTAATGATAATTAAGACAGTAAAATACAAATAACTTACATAAGAACCAACTTTAATTTTTTTATAAAATATTTGATTCGGTATATTTATTAACACAATGGAATCATTTATGACAAACAGATTGTTTACGAAGTAGCGTCAATTATTCTTTTCAAGAGTATCCATTAAAAAATCATGAAGTTCTACCATTTGATCGTAGCCAAATCTTTTACCTAACTGACCAAAAAAATATAATATTATAGAGAGTAATGGCATTATAAAAGTCATTATCATTGAAAAGCTGTAATCTTGATTTAAACTCCATTTGGAATAAAAAATTACAAAAAACACAAAAAAAGCAATGGCAATTACAAAGTGCAAAAATATGAATAATGTCCAAACAATGGGTTTGGGACCTAATACACCTTTAACAATAGTTTTGTTTTCCTCTTTTTCAATTTCTACATGCAATTGAGGTGACCAAAAATGATCTTCTTCAATTGGTACATCAATAACCACATGATAATCAATAATTTTGCTACAATATTTGCAATTATTACCTTGTAAATTAATTTTAAATTTATTTAGAATATCTTCCTCATTTTCTTTAAAAGCCATCTTAAATCTAGGCTTTAACAATACCCTGTTAACCTGATTATCATGAATTGGTTTTTTCATTTTTTCATTTTATTAGTAAGGCTTAAATATATAAAATAATCATATAATGAATTCAGTACTTTAAGTTTCATAAATTTTGATTGCATTGCTTATCTTTGCAGCGAATTTATTTGAAATAAAATGGGAAATATAGTTGCAATTGTTGGTAGGCCTAATGTTGGAAAATCAACACTTTTTAATCGTTTGGTGCAACGAAGAGAAGCTATTGTTGATGCGGTAAGTGGTGTTACCAGAGATAGACATTATGGAAAAACAGACTGGAATGGCCGTGAGTTTTCGGTTATTGATACTGGTGGATATGTAGTAGGAAGCGATGATGTTTTTGAAGCTGAAATTGACAAACAAGTTGAGTTAGCCATTGACGAGGCTGATGCTATTATTTTTATGGTTGATGTTGAATCTGGTGTGACAGGTATGGATGAAGCTGTTGCAAATTTACTTCGTAAAGTTAAAAAACCAATTTTTTTAGTCATTAACAAAGTTGATAATGCAGATAGAGCAACCAATGCCGTTGAATTTTACTCACTAGGTTTGGGTGAATACTATACCATTGCAAGTATTAACGGTAGTGGTACAGGTGATTTATTAGATGCGATTGTTGAGGCTCTTCCCAAAATTGATGAAGAAGATGTAGACGAATTACCAAGATTTGCAGTGGTTGGTAGACCAAATGCAGGTAAATCTTCTTTTATAAACGCCTTGATAGGCGAAGAAAGATATATTGTAACCGATATAGCAGGAACAACTCGTGATTCTAACCATACCAAATACAATAGGTTTGGTTTTGATTTTAATTTGGTAGATACCGCAGGAATTAGGAAAAAATCAAAAGTAAAAGATGATTTAGAGTTCTATTCAGTAATGCGCTCTGTAAGAGCTATCGAATATAGTGATGTTTGTATTCTTATCATTGATGCATCCAGAGGTTTTGAAGGACAAGATCAAAATATATTTTGGCTAGCAGAAAAAAATAAAAAGGGTGTTGTAATTTTGGTCAATAAGTGGGATCTTGTTGAAAAAGACACCCATACTACCAAAGAATTTGAAGCTAATATTAGAAAAGAAACAGCTCCTTTTACTGATGTACCCATCATTTTTGTTTCGGCATTGACAAAACAGAGAATTTTTAAAGCCATTGAAACTGCAGTTGAAGTTTTTGAAAACAGAAAGAAAAAAATTACTACAAGTAAGTTAAATGAAACGATGCTTGAAATTATCAAACAAAATTCTCCTCCAGCTTATAAAGGGAAGTTTGTAAAAATAAAATATTGTATGCAGCTGCCAACTGCTACACCGCAATTTGTGTTTTTCGCTAATTTACCTCAATATATAAGAGACCCTTATAAAAGGTATATTGAAAATAAACTGCGTGAAATATATGATTTCACAGGCGTTCCAATCGTAATTTATTTTAGAAAAAAATAACCATTATAATTATTTAGTATTGCTTCATTATTGTAGTATTATTTTAGTAAGTTTATTCCGATAAAATTTAAATTTTACAAAATGAGTAAAACTATAATTGTATTTGCAATCTTTCTAAGTACAATGACCATTTTAAGTCAAAAAGATGCAGATTCCGTTTTAAAGGAATTGGAGCAAAAGTCGAATTCTTATGGTGTAATAGCGCAAACCATATGGAATTACGCAGAGATGGGATACCAAGAAGTAAAATCAGTTGCATTACTGCAAAAAACTTTAAAAGATGAAGGTTTTAACATTACTGATGGAGTGGCCGGTATGCCTACTGCATTTACTGCCGAATATGGAAGTGGTAAGCCTATCATAGCAATTTTGGGTGAGTATGATGCCCTTCCTGGTCTTTCTCAAAAAGCGGAAGCTGAAAAAATTTCAGATAATAAAGTTGCTGGTCATGCTTGTGGACATCATTTGTTTGGTACTGCCTCAACAGCTGCTGCAATTGCAGTTAAAAATTGGATGAAAAAAAATAGGATAAAAGGAACATTAAGATTTTATGGTACGCCAGCCGAAGAAGGAGGTTCAGGAAAAGTATATTTAGTTAGGGAAGGGTTATTTAATGATGTTGATGCCGTATTACATTGGCATCCAGGTTCACAAAATTCAGCCAATGCAGGTGCTGCATTGGCAAATAAATCTGCAAAATTTCGTTTTTATGGCGTTTCTGCGCATGCCGCAGGTGCTCCGGAAAAAGGCAGGTCTGCTTTAGATGGAGTTGAAGCTATGAATATGATGGTAAATATGATGAGAGAGCATGTTCCGCAAGAAGTGAGAATTCATTATGTAATTACTGATGGAGGCAAGGCACCTAATGTAGTTCCTGATTTTGCAGAAGTATATTATTATGCTAGGCATAATAACCGAAAAACAGTTATCGAAGTTTTTGACCGAATCGTAAAAGCGGCAAAAGGAGCTGCTTTAGGAACTGGTACAAAAACGGATTATGAAATGATTGGCGGAACCCATGAATTGTTACCAAATCTTACACTTCAAAAAATAATGTATGATAATTTGGTTAAGGTTGGGGGTATAACATATACGGATGAAGAAAAAATATTCGCAAATAAAATAGCGGTGAGTTTAGGATATGAAAAAGCAAACATCGAGGTTGCCAGTAAAATTCAGCCATATAAAACAGTTGGAAGAGCCTATGGATCTACTGATGTAGGAGATGTGAGTTTTGCAGTACCAACAGTCGGTTTGAGAAGTGCAACTTGGGTGCCAGGAACACCCGCTCATAGTTGGCAAGCTGTTGCTGCTGGAGGTACAGAAATAGGAAACAAAGGTATGATGGTTGCAGCTAAAACTATAGCATTGACAGCGGTAGACCTTTTTAATAACACCACCCTAATTGATAAGGCTCAAAAAGAATTTATTGAAAAAAGAGGAGTCGATTTTAAATATATACCCCTTTTGGGAGACAGACCGCCAGCATTAGATTATAGAAATTAATAACTTAACTTCGAATTGCGATTGTAAATTTTAATTATGTGCAATCGCAATTTGAATTTACCATCCACCACTGGCACCGCCGCCGCCAAAGCCTCCACCTCCGAAACCGCCACCAAAACCGCCGCCGCCGAAACTTCCTCCTGAAGAGCTGCCGCCAAAGCCACCGCCTCCAAAAGCACCTCTGCCTGCGCTACTAAGAATAATGGCATCCAACAGTGAAAATCCACCAGATCTTTTACCACCATTTTTACCTCCACCTCGTTTGTTTTTACGAGATAAGAACATCATAATAATCATAAAAATTACAAAGATTAAGATAGGTGGAAATCCTTTATTTTTAGTTTTTTGCTCCGGTTCACCTTGGTATTCGCCATTCATAATTTGCATGATGGCTGAGGTGGCTTTATCAATTCCACCATAAAAATTTCCTTGTCTAAACTCAGGTTTCATGATGTTTTCAATAATTCTTCTAGACAAAGCATCAGTTAATAAATGTTCAACACCATAACCTGATCTAATCGTCATTTTTCTATCATCTTTTGATACCAATATTAATATACCATTATCTTTTTCGGCTTGACCGATACCCCATTTATGCGCCAATTCAGTTGCGTACATACTAATCTCATTGTCTTGTAAAGATTTTACTGAAATCACTACAATTTGTGTTGAGGTAGTATCGTTGTAACGGATTAATTTTTGTTCCAATGTTTTTGCTTCCGCAGTACTCATCAAATTGGCATAATCATAAACACTGGTTTGTTCTTTTGGTATTGCCGGTAAATAATCTTGTGCTTTTAGGGTTGAAACAACAAATAAAAGCGGAAGAAAAAGCAAACTAATATATTTATATTTTCTTTGCATATCAATTAAAAACTTATTCGTAATATTGAATCGCAATATACCAAAATTTTAACTTTTATTTTTAATAGAATAAAGCATATTAAATTATGAAACGAACATGTTAAAAAGCCTATCACTCAAATAAATAGCCTGCCCCGTACTTGATACGGGGATTAATAGCGAACCTGTCTGCGGCAGGCAGCATGTTAGCTATAAAAAACAATAAATATAAACACATGAAAAAATTATTTTTACTTCTGCTTTTAGTGCCAGCGCTAATAATTCAAGCGCAAGAAATCGATATAAAAAAATTAAAAGGAATGAAACCCAGAGCTGTGGGACCGGCAGGAATGAGTGGTAGAATAACAGCTATTGATGTAGTTAATAATAAACCAAATATTATTTATGTAGGGGCGGCATCGGGTGGTGTGTGGAAATCAGAAAGTGAAGGTATTGCATGGGAGCCTATTTTCGACAAAGAAAACATCCAAGCCATTGGAGCAATAACCATTCAACAAAGTAATCCTGATGTTATTTGGGTGGGTACAGGTGAAGGAAATCCTAGAAATAGTTTGAATGGTGGGTATGGTATTTATAAAAGTATTGATGGTGGTAAAAATTGGATGTTGATGGGTTTGGAAAAAACTCGAAATATACATCGAATTATTATTCATAAAGATAATCCGAATACCATATATGTTGCGGCAATTGGTTCTCCTTGGGGAGAACATTCCGAAAGAGGCGTTTTTAAAAGTATAGATGGTGGACTTACTTGGAAAAATATACTTTTTGTAAATAACAAAACTGGCGCCGCAGATTTGGTAGTTGATAGTTCAAACCCTAACAAATTAATTGCTGCTATGTGGGAGCATCGCCGTAAACCCTATACATTTAATTCGGGAGGTGAAGGATCAGGATTATACATAACTTATGATGGTGGAGAAAATTGGGAAAAGAAAACTGATAAAGATGGGTTGCCAAAAGGCAATTTGGGTCGGATAGGTTTGGCCATTTCGGCGAGTAATCCAAAGGTGGTTTATGCCTTAATTGAAGCCAAAAAAAATGCCTTGTACAAATCTGAAGACGGTGGTTTTAAATGGAAAATGATCAATGATAAATCGAGTGGTAGAGGTTCAGAAGGAATAGGAAACAGACCTTTTTACTATTCAGATATTTTTGTAGATCCATTGAATGAAAATAGAATTTATTCGGTTTTTACTTATATAAATTACAGTATTGATGGCGGAAAAACATTCAAACAATTGATGCCTGCGTATGGTACAAATGTAGGTGTACATCCAGATCATCACGCCTGGTGGATTCATCCAACCAATCCTAATTTTATGATTGATGGTAATGATGGAGGCTTAAATATTACTAAAGACCAAGGGAAAACTTGGCGCTTTGTTGAAAACCTTCCGGTTGGTCAATTTTATCATATCAATGTAGACAACGATTATCCTTACAATCTTTATGGAGGTATGCAGGATAATGGTTCATGGGTAGGGCCGGCATATGCTTTAAAAGCACAAGGTATTAGAAATTCATATTGGCAAGAATTGATGTTTGGTGATGGTTTTGATGTAATTCCAGACCCTAATAATTCGCGTTATGGTTATGCCATGTCACAACAAGGTAATGTGCGTCGTTATGATAGAGAAACCGGTTTGACAAAAATGATCAAACCAACCCACCCCGAACCTGATGTAAAATTACGATTCAATTGGAATTCTGCCATTGCCATAAATCCGTTTGATAAAAAAACAATTTATTTTGGAAGTCAATTTGTGCACAAATCAAAAAACGAAGGCCATGCTTGGGATATCATTTCACCAGATTTAACCACCAATAATCCGGAACAACAAAAGCAATATGAAAGCGGGGGATTAACTATGGATGCTACTGGTGCAGAAAATTATAATACCATTTTGGTTATCAGCCCTAGTAATCTTGAAAAAGATGTGATTTGGGTGGGAACAGATGATGGTAAAATTCAAATTACTAAAGATGGTGGTGCTAGTTGGGTAGATATAAGTCCGAAAATTAAAGCACTTCCAAAGGGAGCGTGGATAGCACAAATTAAACCTTCGTTATTTAACAAAGGTGAGGCATATGCGGTTGTAAATAATTATAGAAATTTTGACTTTAAACCTTATTTGCTAAGAACTAAAAATTACGGTAAAACATGGGAAAACCTGTTAAATGGTAAACCCGAAACATTTGGGTATGCGCTATCATTTGTGCAAGACCCTATAGAAAAAAAATTAATTTTTCTTGGTACAGAAAATGGCTTGTATGTAAGTATAGATGAAGGGGGAAATTGGACAAAATGGACGGAAAACTATCCGAGTGTCCCTACCATGGATATGGTAATTCACCCAACAGAACACGATTTGGATATTGCGACCTTTGGTAGATCATTTTATGTATTTGATGATATCAGACCCTTACGGGAAATGGCTAAAAATGGAAAAGAAATTATGAATGAAACGATTCATGTTTTTAATCCTCCAACAGCATATATTAGTCAAACCCAACAAGCCAGCGGAACACGTTTTGGTGGAAACGCCATGTATAATGGTGAAAATAGAAAACGAGGAGCGATGATTAGTTACAGTATAAATAAACCAGAAAATTTGGATAAACCGAATGAGGAATCCAGTAATGATTTAGCAAAGCATAAAAAGGATAAAGATAAATCTTCCAAAAAGGATTCATTGGTTTTAAAAATTTATAACAATCAGAATAAATTGATTAGAACGATTAAGAAAAAGGCACCAAAGGAAAATGGTTTGCATAGAATGTATTGGTCTTTAGGAGAAAAAGGTATTGAAAGACCATCTAGAAAAGCCAATAAAAGTACAAATGAACCTAGAGGTGTAACAGTTTTACCAGGAGCATATAAATTGGTTATACACTTTAATGATAAAAAAGATTCAACACAAATTACCGTAAAATACGATCCAAGAATTACATTATCTACAGAGGTTTTAAAAAGTAAATTCAATTTGCAAAAACAGTTAGAGAATAAAATGGATTTAAGTTATCGCGCAATTGAACAATTAAAGGAATCCAAAAAAATTGCAAAAAACTATAAAAAACAAGCTTCAGAAATTGATAAAAAAACCTATGAAGCTTTGATAAAATCGAGCGACAGTATCATAAAAAAAATGGATGGTTTGATTGATGCAATGTTGGGCAAAGAAGATAAAAGACAAGGTATAACAGCAACTAAAAACCCAAGTAATATTTCATATTTAAATACGGCGAGAAGGTATGTAGATTCGTTGGGAGAAATGCCAGGTATAACGGAAAAGCAATTGATAAAAAATGCAAATATGAAAGTCGATAAAGTTATAGAGAATATCAATAATTTTTTTAAATCGGAGTGGCTAGATTATAGAAAACAAGTTGAAAGTTTAAAACTTACTCCTTTTAAAGATTATAAAGAATTGAATTAATAGATTTTGAAGTTTTTTGAATCGAAAAGAATTCCTCGAGGTTCTACCTCGGAGATAGTTGGTTTCAGGAAATTTTTATTTACTCAAATCAGATTTATGAAAAAACAAATATTTAAAGTGCTTGCAAGTTTAAATAGAATAATATTACCAAGCTTGGCGAAAAGGCAAGTGGATATGAGTAAGGCAAAAAAGTGGCAAATGGCGATAATTGGATGGCGATATTTTATTACTAAAAACAGTTTGGATTAATTTGTTGTTGAATATTTTTTGTAACTTTAACTTAAAACCTAATATTATGGATGATCAATCAAAACATTATAGATTTTTTGTAGGATCGCTGATTCAAATTCAGAGATTACAGTTAGATTTAAACGATAATGAAATCCCTTCATTGATTAAAAACAATTTTCAATCGGGTATTCAATCAGGCTTTTACGGAGGGTCGCCATCATTGGTAGAGTTATTTATTTTTGAAGAAGATAAAGAAAAAGCATCACCTATTTTAGAAGCTTTTAAGGTAGATTTAAACTTGTAAATTTCTTAGAAATATATTTTCTATTCTCAAAAAAAGAAATATATTTGCAGCCCAATAAAAAAGGCCTCGTGGCGCAACTGAATAGCGCACTTGATTACGGCTCAAGAGGTTACAAGTTTGAATCTTGTCGAGGTCACTAAGAGTTAAAGCTTACCACGTAGTGGTGGGCTTTTTTATTTCCAATCGTTTCGAATTCAATTGAATAAGAATTGAAATAAAAAAGGCCATGCAATTGGAAATTGCAAGCTTTTACTCGGAATTCGGAGCTTAAGAGATCAATGCAATTAATCCTATCATGGAAAATAATACAAATCCCAATTTGCTAGAATTCAAGCATTACCATTATTTTATTTTGTAACAACAAT
>CAYPHN010000027.1:16353-19047 GCA_964410265.1 uncultured Flavobacteriaceae bacterium
TATTAATTTTATTTTTAAACTTAATAAGTTAAAAACAAAATATTAAAATTCAACTCACCATTAAACCGAAAATGTAGTATATTTCACGTTACGTTTTATACTTAGCGTTGTGTTATAAAAACCAAAGCAAAACTCATTCGATTATAAATGATTAAAAAGATACTTTTAACACCATTTCAGAAATTTGTTAAAACAGGAAGTACAGCAGGAATGTTACTTTTTGGTACTACCATTATAGCATTAATTTGGGCAAATTCAACTTATGCACCTTATTATGAATCGCTTTTACAATACAAGTTAGGATTTTCTTTTGAAAGTTTTGAACTTAAAAAGCCACTAATTCTATGGATTAATGATGGCTTAATGGCAATTTTCTTTTTCCTAATTGGATTAGAGCTAAAAAGAGAATTACTTGTAGGAGAAATAAATACATTTAAAAAAGCTACATTCCCTCTATTTGCAGCATTAGGTGGTGTGATCGTACCTATAGTTTTGTATTTAGTACTAAATGATAATCCTGAAACAACAAAAGGTTGGGGAATAACAATGGCAACCGACATTGCTTTTGCTTTGGCTATTTTAAGTTTATTAGGCAAAAGAGTGCCTTTGAGTCTTAAAGTATTTTTAACTGCATTTGCCATTATCGATGATATTGCAGCAGTAATTGTAATCGCCGTTTTTTATAGTTCTAATGTAGATATAACCTTATTGATATATGGTGTTCTTTTAATTGCTTTTTTAGCCTTATTTTATAAGTTTAAAACTTATAACTTTGAAATTGGTTTGGTTTTGGCTGTTATCATTTGGTTTCTATTTCTAAAATCAGGTATACATCCAACCATTGCAGGTGTATTATTAGCCTTTACAATTCCAATCAAAAAAAGACTAAATGTTAAAGTATTTGCTGAAAACCTTGGTTTAATCTCCAATAAAATTAAAACCAATACAGATGATAGTGACAATCATTTGCTAACTAAGGATGAAGTGAATTGCATAGATAATTTAGATGATTTAATTTCTGAAGTAATTTCCCCTTTGCAACATCTTGAAAATAAACTGCATAGTATAACAGCCTATTTTATTTTACCAGTTTTTGCTTTTGCCAATGCTGGCGTTGCAATAAGTGCAGGTTACAACTATGATTTTGCTTTGATGAGAAATATTGCTATTAGCTTATTTGTAGGGAAATTTATAGGTGTTGTATTATTTTCTTATGCAGGTATAAAACTAAAACTTACTGAACTTCCTAAAGGGTTAAACTTTAAACATATTCTTGGCATTGCAGCGATTGCAGGAGTAGGATTTACAATGTCAATTTTTATAGATCATTTGGCTTTTGTTGGAAGTGAAAGGAGTATAGTTTCTGCAAAAATTGGAATTATAATTGGCTCATTAATATCTGGTATTGTGGGTTATATCATATTAAGATTAACAAGTAAAGAAAGCTTGGAAAATGAATAAAACGGATAATAGTACTTATGGTACGTTTAAAACAAATTGTGCAATATTTCGAAAAAGTCAGTCACTTAAATTAGAATAAATTGAAAGTACTTAATATTCATAAACGAACACTAAATCAGCCAAAAAGTAAAGTGTCGGAATTCTTAAAAACGCTATCGACTGAAAATGACAGAATTTGGCCAAAAGAAAAATGGCCAGAAATGAAATTCAAAGACGGAATTCAGGTTGGAGCAAAAGGTGGACACGGGCCTATTAGATACTCGGTAGAAAAATATAATCCAAATGAAATAATTCAATTTAGATTTTTAAAACCTAATGGATTTAACGGAGTTCATAAATTCGAAATAACTGAATTGACGAACGAAAAAACCGAAATCAAGCACACTATTGATATGAATACTGAAGGAAAAGGAACGTTAATTTGGGTTTTTGCAATACGCTCATTACACAATGCTTTAATTGAAGACGGACTTGATAGATTTGAAAACATTTTCTCTGATAACCAAAAATCAACTGAATGGAATATGTGGGTAAAATTTCTTAGAAAACAGATTGCGAATAAAAGATGAATATAAAATGTAAAAAACACGTTGCACAACAAGATTTTATAAACGATTCAAAAAACTAATAATCTAATATTTGCTTTAATATAATTTGGTAATCATTATCATTATTAACAAAATCTAATGCAGTTACATCGATAATTAAGGTGTTTAAATGCGCTTTGGTTTTTATAAAATTTAAATAACCTTTGTGTATTTTGTCTAGATAATTGGCTTCGATATTTTGCTCGTAACTTCTTCCTCTTTTTTTAATATTTTCAATCAACCTATCTGTACTTTGGTATAGGTAAACATATACATCGGGTTTTGCAATTTCTTTGTACATGATATCGAACATTTTTCGATACAAATTATATTCTTCTTTGGATAAAGTTATTTGTGCAAAAATGAGTGACTTAAAAATAAAATAATCAGAAACAATAAAATTTTTAAATAAATCAAATTGTGCAAGGTCTTCTGTTAATTGATGGTATCTGTCTGCTAAAAAACTCATCTCCAGCGGAAAAGCATAGCGTTCCTTGTCTTGATAGAATTTAGGTAAAAACGGATTGTCGGCAAAGCGTTCTAAAACCAATTTGGCATTAAAATCATCGCCAATTTTTTTTGCTAAAGAAGTTTTCCCAGAACCTATATTGCCTTCAATAGCAATATAATTGTATTTTTCGACCAA
>CAYPHN010000028.1:0-18913 GCA_964410265.1 uncultured Flavobacteriaceae bacterium
CAAACCATTGAAAACGATCAATTTGATCTTGGTGTATTCTAAAACCAAAATCAATTTTATGACTCATATTATAAGTGTCATAATTAAATCCCAAAACGGTTTGAACACCCTTACCATAATACGATCTATTGTTAGCCTTTACAAAAAGAGCATCATCATTAATACTACTCATACCTGTAACAATATTATAGGCTTCAGGATAAATTTCGGGGTTATCCAATAGTTCGGCAATTTTTATTTTATTTCCATCAGAACCTTTTACTCTATCTAGCTTGTACCAATTTCTTTTGAAATTTGTACGATATGCTACAGTTGTAACATCAAATAAATCTGATAATTTTGCATAATGCGTCAATGAAAATTGAGATTGATCTGTTTTAATATTATCCATTTGTGACCCAACATATCTACGTATTGGGTTATCATCAAAATCTTCTTGGGTTAAACCGAGGTATGTTTCATTGATATCTGCAGTTGCATTTCCCATTTTAAAGGAAAGAGATTGATATATTTTGGCATCCTTATCCGTGTTAATTCTAAATTTTGCTAGATAATCTTTTTTGTCGAAACCAGAATTAACATCAAAGCCTCTGTTTCCTGCCTGGTCAATTGCTTTAAACCCGTTGGAGTTAAATTGAAATGTTTCCACCAAATAAGCAAAATTTTCATGTGAATTACCTACATAAGCATGTAAATTTTTGGTGTTAAAGCTACCAGCCATTAGACTTAATTTTCCTGAAAATTCTTTAGGAATTTGAGTAGATATCAAATTAATTGCGCCTCCAGTAGTATAGGGGCCATATTTAATCTGGCTACTTCCTTTTAGTATTTCAACTCCTTGCATTCTACCAACTGTAGGAAAATAATATGCTGCTGGCGCTGCATAAGGTGCTGGGGCTGATAACACACCATCTTCCATCACTGTTATTTTGGAAGATCGCTCAGAGCCACTACCTCTTAACCCGATATTAGGAAATAAACCAAAACCATCTTCCTCTCGTATATTTACCCCAGGAGCCATTCTTAAAGTTCGATTAATATCAGTATAACTAAACTGTTCTATTTCTTTTGGAGATATATAGTAGGCAGAGCCTGCAATTTTTTTTGAACCCAAGCTTCCTCCGGTAATTATTACAATTTCTGATAAATCTGATACAGATTCTTGCATGCTAAAATTGATTTTTAATATACTTCCTTCCTTAATCTTTATTGATTTTTTTACAGTAAAGTATCCTATAGCAGAAGCTACTAATTCATAATCTCCGCGAGGAACGTTATTTAAATAAAACTTACCAGATCCATTAGTGATTGTTCCCAATTTGGTGTCTTTTAAAAATATGGAAACACCAGATAAATAATGTGTACTATCTACTTGCTTAATAATTCCTTCAATAGAGCCATTTTGTGCAAAAACCCCCACGTAACTTATAGTAATAATGACTATTAATAATAAATATTTTTTCATTATTGCAGCTTATTTTTATTTAGACTCATTATAAATAAAGATTAATTCTGAGCAAAAATAAAAAAAATATTCAAATAACAAAAGCTTATTTAGAATAATTTTAAATAACATGACAAATGTCATGTTTTCAGGCTATTTGGAGGTGTATTTATCGATTATTCCGATTTAAATATACAATAATAACATTTCTTTTATCCATATTCAATTCCTTTTTATAAGGATGGTAAATTTTATTAATTTCACTATCATTATTATTTAAAAAAGGAATATCATTTCTTTTTAAAGGTAATCACAACCATCAACAGCATAAATTTTATTTTACTGCATGGAATTACCCAGATTTGACCACTTTTATTAAATAAAAGGTTAAACCCCATCCGTCAGCTGACGGTCTGAACCCAATAACCCGCCTGAATGACGAAGTCGGGCAGATAGGAATCGACCCAAGGGTCGTAGTTATTAGCCAAACGAATTCAATAGTAATTGTTTGGTATGTTATTATTATTTTTACCTCTTTATTCTTTTGATTTTAATAATATGTCCAAAAAATCTTTCATTCTTGTAAGTGTCCAGTTTGCCATATTTGCCTTTTTTATTTTTAGTGGAAGAATTTTTGCTATAAATTATTGGTTCCTATTACAAGTATTGGGTTTTATAATTTCTACATGGGGAATATTAGTTATGAAAATAGGAAATTTTAATGTACAACCTGAAGTTAAACCGAAAGCTTTATTTATAAGCATCGGTCCATATAAATTCATTAGAAACCCAATGTACGCTGGTTTGATCCTGTTTTTTGGAGCTTCCATTATATCGTACTACTCCCCTATTCGTTTGGCTGTACTTATTTTGTTGATCTATATTTTTATCGAAAAAATTAAATTAGAAGAGCAATTTTTATTGGTAAGATTTGGTAAGGACTATTTGCAATACAAAAAGAAAACTTTTCGGTTGTTGCCCTTTATCTACTAAGTTAAATGTAAATACTACTGTTTGTGCCTTTATAACTCACATAAATATAAAAGACAAAACCTAAAAAAACATTTCTAATTCTGTGTGAATTATCTAAATTAAATTATTTTTATTTTATACTTTTGAAGAATTATTACTGAATTTAGTGGCGGGACATCATCTTTTGTAAGGATTGAATTGGGCTAGCATTTTTAATAAAAACTCATACATTTGAGTACTAAAATAAATTATATATCATGAAAAAATTATTTACATTACTAGTATTCGGAGTGCTTTTTATTGGCGTTTCTAATACATCTATTGCACAAGAAAATTATGGAGGAGCACTTAATGTTTTTGTCAAATTTGGAGACAATTCTAGTATTGGTGGTAATTATGAATTTGAAGTTGCACCAAACTTAACCGTTTCGCCGGAAGCTGTTATATCATTTGGTGATGATAATAAAATTGCCCTGGGTGCAAGAGCAGATTATTACTTTGACAGTTTATTCAAGCTAAAAGAGCCTTGGGATATTTGGGGTGGTGTTGACGCTGGAGTGATACTTAGTGGTGCTGAAAATTTTACTTTAAATATTCATGCCGGTGTTGAGTACAAATTTAGCGAAATGTGGGGTGTTATAGCCGAATTTGGTGGCGGCAAAACTTCCTCTGGAGGTATTGGTGTTGGTATACATTTCTAATCCATACCATAACAATACTATAAAAGAGCTTATTCAATTTAAAATTGAATAAGCTCTTTTTAATTTTAACTAATAATTTTATTATGTTTGTGAACTCAGAAATTATTGATTCGTATGGAAATATTAGGCATAGACATTGGAGGTTCCGGAATTAAAGGAGCCATTGTAAATACAAATACAGGTGAACTCATAAGTGAAAAACACCGTATTGCTACTCCCCAACCTGCAACACCTGAAAATATAGCCAAAACGATAAAAAAATTGGTCGATCATTTTAATTGGTCTGGCAAAGTTGGATGTGGCTTTCCTACCCCATTAGTACATGGAAAATGTTTAAGTGGTTCAAATTTACATAAGAGTTTAAAAAATGTACAAATTGATGATTTATTTCATAGAAATACAGGTTTAAATTTTGCAGTTATCAATGACGCCGATGCTGCAGCTTTGGCTGAAATAAATTTTGGTGCAGGAAAAAACAAACAAGGGTTGGTTGTTGTTATTACCCTTGGAACTGGAATTGGTTCTGGACTGTTTTATAATGGAATTTTAATCCCAAATACAGAATTAGGGCATTTGACCTATCACAGTGAACCTTTTGAAAATTATGCTGCAGATTCTATCCGTAAAAAAGAGGAATTAAGTTATAAAAAATGGGGAAAGCGTTTGAATAAATATTTTAATCATTTAGAACTCCTTTTTTCTCCTGATCTAATTATAATTGGTGGTGGAGCTAGTAAAAAACTACATAAATTCGAAGATCAAATAAAAATTAATGCACCCATTATTCCTGCAGAAAATAAAAATGAAGCTGGAATTATTGGAGCAGCTATGGCAGCAACTGAAGGGATTAAATAGTGTTTAGGGAAAATATGTTTTTGCACTTACATTTTACAATAGTCCATTATATTTATTTGTATTAGATTAATTTATGACTAGTTATACGATAGCGATTTGATGCGACAACTCGTTGATATTCAAAAAATCAATTCATAATTCAACATTCATCATTAAAAACTACGCGAAATATTGTCTTACTCATTTTACTAAATAAACACTTTAACAGTCTCGTTATAAGCACTTTCAAAACTTAAGGCATTGATATTTGTATTTATTTTTTTTACTGTAAAATAGGAGAGTAATTTTTCTGTAGGCATATTTCCTGTAAGTTCATCTTTGGCCATTGGGCAGCCACCAAAGCCTTTTATAGCACCATCAAAACGATAACAACCAGCTTTAAATGCAGCATCTACTTTTTCATGCCACTTGTTAGGGTTTGTATGTAAATGTGCTCCAAATTCAATATTAGGATATTTTGGAATCAAATAAGAAAACAAACTTAAAATTACCTCTCCGTTTGCAACCCCAATTGTATCTGATAATGATATAATTTTAATCCCCATTTTTGAGAGAGTATCTGTCCATTTTGAAACAATATCTACATGCCATGGGTCACCATATGGGTTTCCAAATCCCATAGAAAGGTATGCCACCACTTGTTTATTTTTTTTGATGGATATATTTAATATTTCGTCTAAAATAATTAATGACTGATCTATAGTTTTTCCGGTATTACGCATTTGAAAATTTTCTGAAATTGAAAAAGGGTAGCCCAAATAATCAATTTCTTCAAAAACACTAGCATCTTGCGCTCCTCTTACATTTGCAACAATAGCCAACAATTTACTAGATTTTTCACTCAAATCGAGTTGTGACAATACTTGAGCCGTATCTCGCATTTGCGGAATTGCTTTTGGCGATACGAAACTACCAAAATCAATAGTATCAAAGCCTACTTTTAATAATGCATTAATATATCGAGCCTTTGCCTCTGTAGGTATAAAATGAGATTTTATACCCTGCATGGCATCTCTGGGACATTCTATTATTTTAACATTTTGCATCGCATTCAAATATACAACATAGCCTTTTTATTTATAAGTAAACAAAATAAAAATTGAATATACTAAAAAAGTAAATCATAAAAAAAGCCCATAACAAGTTATGGGCTCTAATAATATTATATTATGACTATAATGAAGCTGAATGCTCTAATAAATCAACAATTTTTGTAGAATATCCATATTCATTGTCATACCAAGAAACTACTTTAATAAATGTATCTGTTAAAGCAATACCTGCATTGGCATCAAATACAGATGTTTGAGTTTCTCCTACAAAATCTTGAGAAACTACAAGTTCTTCTGTATATCCTAAAATACCTTTTAATTCTCCTTCCGAAGCTTCTTTCATTACCCTACAAACTTCTTCGTAAGTTGTACTTTTACCTAAATTAACTGTCAAATCAACTACCGACACGTCCATAGTTGGCACTCTAAATGACATACCTGTTAATTTTCCATTTAAAGAAGGAATTACTTTACCAACTGCTTTGGCAGCACCTGTTGAAGACGGAATTATGTTATGTATAGCAGCTCTACCACCTCTCCAATCTTTTAAAGAAGGGCCATCTACTGTTTTTTGTGTCGCTGTTGTTGCGTGAATTGTGGTCATTAAACCATCTTTTATTTCAAAATTATCATGTAAAACTTTGGCAAGAGGTGCCAAACAATTTGTTGTACAAGATGCATTTGAAAAAACATGATCATATGCTTTTAATTCTTTATGATTTACACCCATTACGAACATTGGTGCGTCTGGTGAAGGTGCAGAAATAATTACTTTTTTAGCTCCGGCAGTAATGTGCATGGCAGCTTTATCTTTTGTCGTAAAAAAACCAGTTGCTTCAATAACATACTCTGCTCCAATTTCATCCCATTTTAAATCTTCTGGGTTGCGTTCTGCAGAAATTCTAATTTCATTACCATTAACAATTAATTTTCCGTCTTTAACCGATACCTCACCATCAAATTTACCATGTACTGAATCATATTTTAACATATATGCCAAATAATCAACATCAAGTAAATCATTTATGCCTACAACTTGTACATTGTCTCTCTGAGAAGCAACTCTAAATGCCAGCCTTCCTATTCTTCCAAATCCGTTAATTCCAATTTTAATCATATTCTTTTTATTTTAAAATATTATGTTGTTAATATATCAGAGATTCTTAAAATCTCATCGTTTATTTTATGATGTTCTTTTATTGCCTTGTCCAATTCTACTGTAACCATTTTATTAGACTTTATACCAACCATGACATTAGATTTACCATCTAATAACAATTCTACCGCCTTCACGCCCATCCTACTAGCCAAAACTCTGTCAAAACAACTAGGAGCACCTCCGCGCTGCATATGGCCTAAAACTGAAACTCTAACATCATATTGCGGTAGATTTTTTTCAACATAAGAAGCTAGTTCAAAAACATTTTTACCTGTTTTATCTCCTTCGGCTACAATAACAATACTTGAAGTTTTTCCAGAACGACGACTGTGCTCTAGCGAATTAAGCAATCGATCAAGACCCAAATTTTCTTCAGGAATTAAAATTTCTTCGGCACCAGCTCCAATTCCAGAATTCAGAGCAATAAAGCCCGAATCACGTCCCATAACCTCAACAAAAAATAATCTGTTATGCGAACTAGCAGTATCTCGTATTTTATCAATTACTTCTACTACATTGTTTAAAGCTGTGTCATAGCCAATTGTATAATCTGTACCGTGAATATCATTATCTATCGTGCCTGGAATTCCAATAACGGGAAAATTATATTCTTTGTTAAAGATCAATCCTCCTGTAAAAGTTCCGTCACCTCCAATGATTACCAAAGCATCAATTTCTGCTTCAACTAAATTCTTATAAGCCTTTTTTCTACCCTCTTTGGTTTTAAATTCTTCTGATCGAGCAGATTTTAAAATAGTACCTCCTTTTTGAATTATATGATGTACACTTCTTGCATCCATTTTTTTAAAGTCACCATCGATCAATCCCTCATAACCTCTGTATATCCCAATACATTCTAATTTATAATACGACGCCGAACGAACTACGGCTCTCAAAGCTGCGTTCATACCTGGAGCATCCCCTCCAGATGTTATTACTGCTATTTTTTTAATAATTTTTTTCATTTTTTAAAAAACGATACAAAAATAGTCATAAATATCCTTTTCATTATGATAAAAACCATATTTAAGCGAAAACGTTTGCGAAATTCATTTTCTATCAAAAAAAACATTTATAATTCATTTTTTGATATTTTAAAAGTCTTTTATTTAGAAATTCTTAACCTAAATTAAAGTATAAAAGCGCTATACAATCTCTATCAGCAACAGAAATAGAACATTGTTTTTATCTATACATCCAAAAGTTCTTTTTGTGAATTTAACATTTTTTCAAACTTAGGTTGGTATTAATACATATTCTTTTAAAAATATTAAACGTAAGAGATTTAACCAAGTTAAAAAGTATTGACCTTACTAAAATTTTTAATGTTTGTATAATTATTCTTTTACTAAATACTCGGTAAGTAATTTTAAACTTTTACTAACTGCTAATTCAACATCTAAGTTTAATTTTGGATTTTCATTTGCTTCTAATAAATTTAATATCTCCCTCTCTTTATTTTTAGATAGCTTATCAAATTCTAATCCTATTTGTACCAAACTTGAAATTTTTGAAATTCTATTAGAATATGGTAAAACCGTTAATAATAATGGAGCTCGAGTACTCAAGATTTTTAACTCATTTTCTATAGAAATCCAAGATCTTAAATACGATAGTAATTGTTTTTTGATTGACGTATCTTGAGTGTGTATAAATTGATCTACCAATTTATTAAAAATTATAGCATCTTTTGCATCAACATTACAGGCATCTGCAAAAAGGGTAAATGGTGAATAGGTTTTATATTCCTTCCCTCCTTTATTTCTCGAATACACCTTCAATGGTTCGCTTATATTTGATAATTTGTTTAGGGCTTCTGTATTTTGATAGTTGCTTATATTACGCAGAATCACTTGCTTATTTCGAATATGCATTATTCCGAGTTGTTCTAAATCGTTACTTATTATACCCATTCGTTTATACATATTTTCCACATCATTAATCTCTTTTTGTGACCAAAATCTTTCTGCAATAGCAGCAGTACGAGGCCAAATTCTTGAATCAATTGTTAAAGGAGTTACCAATTCCGACCACATGGTTGCTTCTCCCCCCAATATTCTTGCCTCTTCAGCCTTAGTTAACTTTGCATTACCAATTATATCAACAGAATAATGTTTACTGGTCGATAACATTCGGTCAATATAATAACCATTAGATAGCACTGTTTTATATCCTTTTTTTGCCGCTTCTAACAAAGTACTTTCATCTAAGCCTTCATGCTCTCCTCTCCATGAATGTATAATTGCAGTTTTTGGCATATTTGGTGTCATTATTTCATCCCACCCCATTAATTTTTTATTGTACTTCTTTAATATTCTTTCCAGTTTTATATTAAAATAGGTTTGTAAGTCGTGATTCGTTTGCAACTTATTAACTTTCATGAATTTCTGAATATCTAAATTCTCATCCCAATGTTTCCCTGCATTTTCATCACCTCCAATATGAAAATATTCATCAGGGAATAAAGGTGCAATTTCATCAAATAGTATTTCTAATATTTCATAGGTCTTATCCTTAGTAGGATCTAATGTAGGGTTAAAAACACCTGCGTATCGTTCAATTTGATAAATAGTATCCTTGCTTGAAATTTCAGGATAAGCAGTTAATAATGCACTAGCATGACCCGGAACATCTATTTCCGGAATAACTCTAATTCCTCTATCTGCTGCATATTGAACGACATCTTTAATTTGACTTTGCGTGTAAAATTGACCGTCGGATGCCTTTTCAGTCAATAGTGGTAATTTTTTTAATTCAATTCTAAAACCCTGATCATCTGATAAGTGCCAATGAAAAACATTAAGTTTTACATAAGCCATGGCATCTAAATTACGTTTAATCACATCGATCGACATAAAATGCCGAGCAACATCGATCATAAGACCACGCCAAACAAATCTCGGAGTATCATTAATTTCTACGGAAGGAAATACATAATCTTTATCTTTAACTGTAACTAATTGTAGTAATGTACTTAATCCATACATAGCACCTACATCATTACTCGCTATAATTTTTATTTGCTTATCCGTAATTTCTAAGGTATAGGATTCATCTATTCCCAATTTGATATCTGTAGAGCTTTCAATAGTAATGGTTAAGGAAGGGTGTTCACTTTTATCATTCGGATATACAAAACCTTGCTGTATAAAAACACCTGTTTTATCACTTAAATTTCTAAGAAATCGATTAGATGCCTTATATATTTTAGGGTTTAAATCAGATTTACTTTCTATTTTAATCGTAAAATCTTTATCTATAACAAAATTGCCATCAAAAGTTTTTACTTCTTTAGGCCATGGCATTAAACTGAGGTTTTGGTCAGCCGTTTTCATTTGAGAAAACAAACTGTTTATAAAAATATTTATAATAATAAAGGGTAATATTTTATTCATAATTTTTCATTTTAAACATAGCTTATTAATAATATTTTTTTAACAGTATCGACATTAAATTATTAACCTAGGTTATCTTATAACCTTTTAAATTATTGCATAAAAAAAACCGTCAATAATTAATTGATTCAATAATGAACAATAAATTAGTTGACGGTTTACAAAATACTCAAAATACTAATTTTAAAAATGGTAACGCTTAAATGCCTCTAATGCAGCATAATCCGATAAGCCTAAATCATTATATTTTTTTGCCGTCTCTTTATTTCTATCTTCTGCTCTCATCCAAAACTCTCTTGAATCATCACCTTGGAACATCACTCCATCTTTTTGTGATTGATGATAAAAAATAGCCTGACGTTTTTTCATAACCTGATCTGGACTCATAGGAACTGCCATTTCTATTTCATGCGTATCCCACTCGTGCCAAGCACCTCTATACAACCACAACCAACAATCATCCATATATTTCTCTCCTTTCAATCCCTTTAAAGCAATAAAAAGAGAATCTAATGCTACTTTATGAGTACCATGTGGGTCTGCTAGATCACCTGCAGCGTAAATTTGATGTGGCTTAATTTTCGATATAATATTTTTCATTATACTTATATCTGACTCTCCTAATTTGTTTTTTTTAACCTTTCCGGTTTCATAAAATGGCAAATCTAAAAAATGAACATTTTCATCAGGCAGACTTAAATATCGCGTTGCTGCTATAGATTCTTTTCTACGTATTAAACCCTTTAATTTTCTAACTTCTAAAGTATCAATACTGTATTCTTTTTTAGCATTCAAATCATCAATGATACTTTTTGATTTGGCATCACCTCCATTTAATGTATTAGAAACTTCAGCAAATTTGAGAGCCTCCTCATCAGAAACTGCAATATTTCCCGAAGTTTGATAAGCTATATGTACTTCATGCCCCTGTTCTACCAATCTATCGAACGTACCTCCCATAGATATTACATCATCATCTGGGTGTGGACTAAATATTATTACTCTTTTTTTGGCAGGTTCATTTCTTTCTGGTCTATTCGAATCATCGGCATTTGGTTTTCCACCTGGCCAGCCAGTTATGGTATGTTGTAATTTATTAAACATTTTAATGTTTAAATTATAAGCAGAACCTTGTTCAACCAACAAACTTGCCATACCGTTATTATTATAATCCTTATCCGTTAATTTTAAAACTGATTTTTTAAGTAGCACGCTTAACCAAACAACGGCTTTACTTGTTAAATTTTCTGACCATATACAGTTTTTAACCAACCAAGGTGTTTTAATTCTGGTTAATTCCTCTGATGCACCTTCATCTAAAACAAAGGTTGTATTGTCATGTAACTGTAAATATGTAGCGGGTACTTCAGAAGATATTTTACCTTCAATAGTCTCTTTTATAACGGAAGCTTTATTGATACCCCAAGCCATTAAAACAATTCTTTTTGCTTTACGGATGGTACTTATACCCATAGTAATAGCTACTCTTGGTACATGATCTATTCCTAAAAATGCAGGCCCAGCATCAACTCTAGTGATATGGTCTAAAGTTATATTACGAGTCCCTGAATTTAAATGTGATCCAGGTTCATTAAAACCAATATGACCAGTTCTACCAATACCTAACAACTGAAAATCCAAACCTCCTACATCTTTGATTTTCAACTCATAATCAATACAAAATTGATGTATTTCTTCAGCCTTTACCATACCATTAGGTATATTGATGTTTTGTGGTAAAATATCTATATGGTTAAATAAATGCTCATGCATAAAGTACCAGTAACTTTGTATATTTTCCTTTTCCATCGGATAATACTCATCTAAGTTAAAAGTGATAACATTGCTAAAACTTAAACCTTCTTCAGTATGTAATCTCACCAATTCTTCATAAACCTTTATAGGAGATGAACCGGTGGCTAGACCTAAAACACATGATTTATTTTGTTCTTGTTTTTGCTTTATTAAATCAGCAATTTCATTTGCAACTGCTATGGAGGCAATATCAGAATTTTGAAAAATAACATTGTGTATTTTTTCAAATCTAGTTTCTTCAAATTTACCTGCTTCTGTATGTTTTAAATTAATTTTCATATCTCTAAACTTTAATTTTTATAGGTGACACATGCTGCCTGCCTGCGGCAAGCAGGTTCGCTATTAGTCACCCAATCAAGTTGCGTGCAGGCTATTCCATTTTGTGTCAAAATTTGGTATGCTCGCTTCATAAAATTAAAAATATGGATTATTCAATATCATTATTAATAGGCCTCAGTATATCATGCAAAATCATGCAAATTTAAGATATTTAATTAAATAAATAATATCTCTTTATAGATTAAAATCACATCTTCCACTAATTCTAATCTAAGGTCATTGTTTTAGCTGATTGGATAAAATATATTCGACAAATGACATCAATTCAATGACAAAAGGATAAAGAATGTCAACAAACTAAAAATACAATATAATTTTTGAATAGCTTGGACAATATTTGCTGCTTACCCAATAAGTTTTCGAATTCAATTAGATAAAAGCCTATTTTATTGATATCCCCGACAATATTTTTTATTTTAAAATTATAAAACCGCACAGATTAATTCACAATATATCTTAAACTAAGTGACCGTTTATACCTTTAAGAGCAAACTTGAGCATCTTGATAGACAACATCAAACCTTTATTATGTACATGAATTTTCTATGATAATGATAAAATTCACCAATGAAATATTTGAATATTTGCATTTATTTGCGTTTTAATTAATTTATTTTGCATTTTTATGGTAATAATTCTTATATTTACAATGTAATACTCAATTTGTTTACAACTTATAATTTTAATGCACATCAAATAAACTTTAAAGTTTATAATGTTCTAAACACTTTGAATATATCATAAAAAGAAGGCTTATTTAAGAATTATTGAATTTAACCTGCTTTCATTACGATTAATTTAGTTTTTTTCTGTTTATTTGTTGTCATATAGAGTCAAAATTATGTTGTTTATCTAAAGTATTGCTAAAAAACTAAAAGGAAGAGTAATCTTGTGAATTATAAAAAAAATTGGTTTGTTTTGAACCAATATTATATTAACTCAATTAATTAATTTTTTATTATGAAAAAAAATCTATTTAAAGGTTTAATTGTTTTTGGAGCGTTTTTGGCTTTCGGCTTTGCCGAGGCCCAGACCATCTCAGGAACAGTAACAGATGCTAATGGTCCATTACCAGGAGTAACGATTGTTGTAGTCGGTACAAGTAATGGAGTTTCAACTGATTTTGATGGAAAATATTCTATCGATGCGAAATCAGGAGATGTATTAAAATATAGTTTTATTGGAATGACATCGCAATCCATAACAGTTGCTGATGATGACATTATTGATGTTGTATTAGTTGCAAGCGCTAATGCCCTTGATGAAGTAATTGTTATAGGTTATGTAACACAAACTAGAGGAGATTTAACTGGAGCTGTTGGTTCGGTTGATATTTCTGAAGCTATTAAAACGCCAGTTGTTAACGCTGCCGAATTATTAGAAGGTAGAGTTGCTGGTGTTACTGTAGTAAATACAGGTGAGCCAGGTAGCGCTCCGAGAATTAATGTTCGTGGGTTTGGAACCAGTAACAATACCAATCCATTGTATATTATTGATGGTGTTCAAACCGATGACCCAAATATTTTAAATAACATTAACCCAGCAGATATCGATCAAATGAATGTTTTGAAAGATGCTGCAGCAGCAATATATGGTGCAAGAGCGGCAAATGGTGTTATTATCATTACTACAAAAAGTGGAGGGTATAATATGGCAGGTGCTAAACTATCTGTAGATTTTTATACAGGTACTTCACAATTACAAAATCTTCCTTCACTTATGAATCCTGAGCAACAAGGAAGTATGCTGTGGGAGAGTTTAGCCAATGATGGTGCTGTACTTACACATCCACAATATGGAACGGGCCCTAGTCCAATAGTTCCAAGTCAATTGCTAAATTTACCCCCTTCTGCATTAACTACGGTAACTGTAGCACCGGGCGGAACAAATTGGTTGAATGAAATTACTCGAAATGCACCAACACAAAATGCATCCATATCTTTAGAAAATGGAAATGAAACGGGTAAATACTTGATGTCTGCCAGTTATTTAAACAGGCAAGGAACATTAATTAATACTGGGTTTAAAAGAGTAAGCACACGTCTTAATTCTGAATTCAAGCTTTTAAATAAAAAAATTACAGTTGGTGAACACTTAAATGTTTCTTTTTCTTCGCAACAAAATCCTGGTAATCCGGCTGCAGCATTTAATACAGCGTTAAGATCTAACCCACTCATACCTGTGTACGATGATGCTGGTAATTATGCAGGGCCTTATAGTAATGGTACAGGGTTAAGTAATAACTCGAATCCTGTTGCTGATTTGGATAGAGCCAGTGATGACTATGCTAGGAATTTTCAAGTATTTGGTGATGTATATTTATCAGCTGAATTAATGGATGGTTTAACAATAAAAACTTTAGCCAGTACTAGTATAACTGCTCTTGATAGCAGAAGCTTCTCGGCTTTAAACCCAGAAGCTGCAGAACCAGTATCAACAAATACTTTAGCAGAAGGTAATATCAATTTATACAATTGGACATGGACCAATACTTTAGCCTATAATAAAACTTTTGGCGATCATAGTATTAATGCCCTTGCAGGAATTGAAGCAGTAAGTGAAACCTCAAAAGGTAGTCAAATTAGCCGTACAGGATTTTTATTTGAAACACCTGATTTTTATTTATTATCAAATGGTTCAGGTACACGAAATGTTGATTTTGCTTTTGAACGAACAACTACTTTATTTTCTATTTTTGGTACTGCTAATTATTCTTATAAAGGAAAATATTTAGCAACTGTTACACTTCGTAATGATAAAACTTCAAGATTTTTAGGAGACAATCAAAGTGCAACATTTCCTTCATTTAGTGCAGGTTGGGTGATGAGTAAGGAAGATTTCTTTCCTCAAGATGGAATTATTAATAATTTAAAATTTAGAGGTTCGTATGGCCAAATGGGCAACCAAACTTTACCAATAGCGAATCCTACACAAAATATTTCTAATTTAAATGAACAATTTGGGAATTATGCATTTAATGGTACTGCCATTGCAACCGGTGCAGTATTAAGTCAGGTAGGTAATCCTGATTTAAAATGGGAAACCAGTATATCAACTAATATAGGTGTTGATTTAAGTCTTCTTGAAAACAAACTAAATTTTACTTTTGAATATTTTAATATTGTTACAGATGATTTAATTGTTCAAGACTTTACATTAATCCCAACAACAGGCCCAGATGCAGATGCTCCTTATGTGAATATAGGTTCTGTTAAAAATACTGGGTTTGATATTACTATTGGTTATAATGATACAACAGATTCTGGCTTTTCTTATGGTATCAATGCTAATTTGTCTTCATACAATAATGAAGTTACGGACTGGGTCAATGCTTTTGATACTGGTGCTGGTTTTAGAGGAGGACCTATTACAAGAACACAGGTTGGTCAACCTATATCTTCTTTCTTCGGACGTGTAGTAGAGGGTGTATTTAAAGACGAAGCGGAAGTTGCTGCTAATCCAGATCAAGGTTTCCTAACTGATGCAGATGGTGTTGGAAGATTTAAATATACAGATTTAAATGGTGATGGCGTGATTAATGATGACGACAGAACATTTATCGGTTCGCCACATGCTGATTTTACTTTTGGTATCAATTTATCTGCAAGCTATAAAGGATTTGATTTATCAGCATTAATTTCTGGATCACAAGGAAATGACATTTATAATTACGAAAAAATATTTACTGACTTTCCAACATTTGTTAATGGAAACAGAAGTACTCGTTTATTAAATGCCTTTAATCCAACAACAAATCCTAATAGCAACTTACCAGCATTGAGCCAAACAATTACGAATAGTGAAACCAACCCAAATTCATTTTTTGTAGAAGATGGTTCTTTCATTAGATTAAGAAACTTACAGATAGGCTATACATTACCAGAAAGTATTACTAATAAAGCTAAAATGAATTCTGTACGGTTCTATTTACAAGGAACTAATTTATTTACTATTACTGGCTACGACGGATTGGATCCAGAAGTAATATCAAATAGAGGGAATTTAACTTTGGGAGTAGACTTTCAAAATTTTCCAGTTGCTCGAATTTTAAGTATAGGTGTTAATATAAAATTATAATACAATGAAAAAAAAATATATATTTTTGTTTGCAATGCTAATGGGAGTGTTAGCTTGTAGCGACGAATTTACACAAAACCCAGCTATTGGGGCCTTAAGTGATGAAGCTTTACAAAGTGCTTTAGGTGTTGATTTAAAATTAACTGCTGCCTATTCTGCATTAGATGGTAAAAATTTAAAAAACGGAAACGATTGGTACTCAACCGGAGATAACTGGTGGTTTGATGTAATCTCAGACGATGCGCACAAAGGAAGTACAGATGGTGATCAGGCGGATTTATTCTTGTTAGAAACGCTAGATTGGAATACTGGTAATCCTTATCTTTTAGGAAAATGGATTGCTTTATACAGTGGTGTAAACAGGGCTAATGCAGTATTATCAGTAATTAAAGTTATTGAAGAAGAAGGTACTATTGAAGGTGATTTTTCTGGTCAGAAAGCTGAAGCCACCTTTTTAAGAGCTATTTATAATTTTGAATTGGTGCAAATATTTGGCAATGTACCGTTTATCTCGGTAGAAAATTTTGATGCGATTGAGTTTAGTCAATCTAACCCTGGCCCTATTTGGGATAAGATTGAAGCAGATTTTCAATTTGCAATAGATGCTTTACCGAATGACCAAGAAGAAGTTGGTAGACCAACTAGTTGGACTGCAAAAGCTTTTTTAGGAAAAGTACTATTGTTTCAAAATAAATGGTCTGAGGCTTTTGCTTTGTTAGACAATGTTGCTTCGGCAGGTCCGTACTCTTTAATTCCAGAATATGTTGATAATTTCCGTTTGGCAGGTGATAATAGTTCTGAATCCATATTTTCAATTCAGTTTACTGCAGATACTGGTCAATCGTTTAATGGTAATCGAGGTGGAACATTAAATTTTCCTGCCGCTTTTGGATGGTGTTGTGGTTTTTACCAGCCATCACAAGATTTGGTAAATGCTTATCAAACTGAAAATGGTTTGCCATTATTAGATGATTTTAACCAAACAGACGTTAAAAACGATTATGGAATTACAAGTCAAGAAGCTTTTACACCACATACTGGTCCTTTAGATCCAAGGTTAGATTATGCTGTTGGAAGAAGAGAAATGGATTATAATGGATGGGGAAAAAATGTTGGTAAAGATTGGGTAAGAGCTAATTTTGCAGATATTTCAGGTCCATACATACCTAAGAAAAATGTTTTTTATAACGGTGAAGAGGCTAATCAAGGTACTGGTGCTTGGGGTCAATGGCGTACAGGTATTAATTTTCATATGATGCGATACGCAGACCTTATACTAATGGCTGCTGAAGCTGCTGTTGAATTGAACGATTTAGAAACTGCCAGAACTTATGTTAATCAAGTAAGAGCTCGAGCTCAAAGTATGACATACTTAAAAGATGTTGACGGTAGCGGTGCTGATGCAGCCAATTATGAAATAGAACTTTATAATTCATTTCTTGGTCAAGAATATGCAAGAAAAGCGGTTCGTATGGAGCGTCGTTTAGAATTAGCAATGGAAGGAAAAAGATTATTTGATATAAGAAGATGGGGTAATGGAAGTACTATTATGAATGAATATTTCATTAACG
This sequence comes from uncultured Flavobacteriaceae bacterium, assembly GCA_964410265.1. GTDB lineage: Bacteria > Bacteroidota > Bacteroidia > Flavobacteriales > Flavobacteriaceae > Lutimonas. The sequence continues at coordinate 17,381 of CAYPHN010000028.1, forward strand.
AAGCGAGAGTAATTACATCATTTGCAGGTAAGGCAAGACCATATGATTCAAAAAATGATATGATGCCAATACCTATTACAGCTATTGATCAAAGCGGTGGTGTTATTGTACAAAACCCAGGTTTTTAATTTATTTATTTAAATCAATTACAAATTACAAACAGAGCATTATTCAATGCTCTGTTTTTTATTTATTATTACGCTATTTCATATATTTGCTCAAGATAAAATTTGAAAAATGAAAACTTTTTTTTACTTAATAATATGCCTGATATTATTCTTTTCTTGTAGTCAAGAAAAAATAAAATCTGATAAACTAATATTTAAAAAACTATCTACTGAAAAAACGGGAATAAATTTCTCAAATAATTTGACGGAAAATGATTCTCTAAATTATTTTAGTTATGCCTATATTTATATGGGTGGTGGTGTTTCTGCAGGTGATATTAATAACGATGGTTTGATTGATCTTTTTTTTACAGGAAATATGGTTAAAAATCGGCTTTATCTTAACAAAGGAAATTTGCAATTTGAAGACATATCTGAAAAGGCTGGTTTATTGGGTGATAATCGTTGGTTTACTGGAGTAACTATGGCAGATGTGAACAATGATGGCTATTTGGATATTTATTGTTCCGTAGGCGGAAAATTCTCACCAAAACAAAATAGGCTATATATAAATAATGGAGATTTAACTTTTACAGAAAGTGCTGAAAAATATGGAATAGATGATGTTGGAAATAGTATTCAAGCAACCTTTTTTGATTATGACCTAGATGGAGACCTTGATTTGTATATAGCAAATTATCCTCCTACTAAGTTTAATGCGCCTAATTATTTTTATCAATTTAAAATGAGAGATCCTCAAGATATTGAAACGGATAAATTGTTTAGAAATGATGGTGAAAAATTTACTAACGTAACTGATGAAGCCGGTCTACGCTCGTTTGGATTAAGCAATAGTGCAACTATTGGTGACCTAAATAATGATGGATGGCCTGATATTTACGTTTCTAATGATTTTAATGTGCCTGACTATATGTTTATAAATAATAAAAATGGAACATTTAGTGAACAATTAAAAAGTGCTACCAATCAAACCTCACTATATGGGATGGGTGTGGATATTGCTGATTTTAATAATGACCAATTATTGGATATTATTCAAATGGATATGACACCTGAAAATAATAGAAGGTCAAAGGCAAATATGGCTAGTATGAATCCTGCAATATTTTGGGGAACAGTAAATGCTGGATTTCATTATCAGTATATGCAAAATATGTTACAATTAAATAATGGGGTTATAAATGATTCTTTACCCAGTTTTAGCAATATTTCTCGTTTAGGCGGATTGGCTTCTACGGATTGGAGCTGGGGATCACTATTTGCCGATTTAGATAATGATGGTTGGAAAGATATATTCATTTCAAATGGCACTCGTAGAGAGATCAATAATAAAGACTATTTTGATGCGCTACGAAAGAAGAGAATATCAAAAAAAGACTTTTTAAAACAAAGTTTAGAAATACCT
>CAYPHN010000029.1:0-3971 GCA_964410265.1 uncultured Flavobacteriaceae bacterium
TAGCAATGTTTTTTTGCTAGTTCAACATATTCCATAAATTCATCATCACTTAAATTGGATGCTTCATCATCTTCATTTTTAAAAGTATAAGATGTGAAATTTTTATTTTCAATAAGTTGATGAATCTCATCAATATTGCTTTCGCTATTGTAATTATGAGAAAATATAAAAGCTTCATTTTTAAAATGATTGATAGCAATTATATTTTGATAAACGGCATAATATATATCTGGAATTCCTAAATCATTTTCTTTTTTAGCAATTTTAATTTCTTCAAAATACTGTACCGCATCATATGCAATATACCCGAATAAGCCGTTATTTATAAATTTAAATTTTTGCTCTTCCGTTTCAAATTTCCTGCTAAAATTATGCACAAATTCCGGCACATTCACACTTTTATCAATCGCCGTAGTTATGCTTTTACCATCAGGAAAATTTTCAATAATTTTATTATTACCAATACTAATATCGGCAATAGGGTTACAACAGATATAAGAAAAACTGTTTTCATTACCATGATAATCAGAGCTTTCCAATAAAATGCTATTGGAGTATTTATCTCTTATTTTTAAATAAATACTAACTGGTGTAATGGTATCGGCCAATATTTTTTTAAAATGTGTTTTTATTTTATATTTCATTTTATTTCAATTAATGCTATAAAAAAAGCTTGTCGTGAAGACAAGCCTTTTGATATTATAATATACAAGGTACTACTTCACAAGTTTATTTTTTGTAAAGACCACCACCAAGTATGTACTTTTAATGTTTTCATTTTTCTATAAGCAAATTTATAAACTTTTTTTTATAATCAAAACAAAATTGAATAATTTATAGTGATTTTAATAATTAATTAAAATATTTTTAATTAAAAGGTGAATTTCTTAAGGCACTGGCACTAATTGCACTTCTCTCCATTCTGTGCCATTATGAAAATATAAATTACCATCTGTTCCTACATACAAATCACCTAATGCTCCAGTTGGTGCGGTGGCTAATGGCTCTAAACGCATAGCGCCACTTATGTGTACTTTTTGCAAGGGGGCTTCAATACCAAAACCTACATTGCCATTAAAATAGGAATCTCCAATATTTGGTGAATATAAAGCAAAATTATTACCTGTTGTATTAGTAAATGGCGTATCAATGTATAAGGCATAGGCTGTACCTGCCACAGATCCCGTACTAGCACCACCTATCCATAAGCCATAAGCATCACCAGTAATAGCACCTGTATTTTCCATATACATAGAACTTAGTGTTACTTCACCCATATTTGCGCCAGCTCTGTTATAAACATTAATACTGTGCCCAGTTGCACTAGTCATAGTGCCAGCATCATTATAAATATCTGAAACCAAACCAGAACCCCAACCAACATTACCATTGTTCCACAATTGAGGCCATGAACCAACAGCTGTATTAATAGTACCGGCAGTATTTAAATTCTCTACGACACCTTGGGTACCAATAGCAAAATCTATCGTTGCAGTACTTCTATTTTGTGAAAATGCAGCTAAACCATAGGTAGTTGTTGCTGTTCCCGTTCCTTCATAAGCCGCATTAAAACGCACAGCTGCATGTGATCCATCTGTATCTTTTATACTTTCAACAAATAGTTTATGAACAGTTGAAAATGCATTCAAACCAATACCTACCCGATCATTATAAAACGCAATATCAGGTGAAGCTCCATCAACAAATTTACCTCCTCCTGGTAACGCTTCAATCCATGTTGAGGCAACATAAGACCAAAAGGTATTGGTATCTGTATCAAATACCATTAAACTATTTGCAGGATTAACGATTGCTTCTCTCTGCACTGTTGTCATTCTAGGGAATAAAAACCCTTTATCCGTAGCACTTATATCCAATGCTGCGGATGCATCTGGCGTAGTGGTTCCAATACCTACTTGTGCAAATCCCACAAAGGAGGCGAAAAATATTAAGCTAAGTAATTGTAATTTCATAGTTGTTTTTTTAAGCGATTATTCTATAATTATTTTTTTTACACCTTGTTTTCCTTCAAAATCAAATTTGATAAAATACAAACCTGATTTTAAATCTGGTTTGGGAATACTGCCTATTCTTCCAAAAGTGTTTATTTGATTGTAGGATCCTAAATTTCTACCTGTTATATCATATAGTATGATATTTAAATTTTGCATATCATTTTCTACCTGAAATCTAATAGTGCTTTCGAAATTTTTAATCGGATTTGATAAAATTTGAATTCCGTTGGTTAAAAACAATTCGTTAATAGATAACACTACTTGATGATCAATACCAAATGTAAATTCAGTAAAATTATTTAAGTTAAGTTCATCATTTATATCACTGGTTACATCTCCGTTTAAAAGATCTCCAGTAACCGTATTTGTTTGGGTTGCATTTACCAAATTCCAGGTGCCATTATCTAAACCTACCACAGCCACAGCATTTAAATTTCCACCGTTATTATTAACTAGGTCGGTAATATTACTATTATCATTCCATGGTAAGGTTATGATAGCATTTCCGGTAAGTTTCCAGTATTCAACATCGGTTACAGCGTCAACATCTACGCCATTGGCACCAGCTGTAGGACTACCATTTATGTAAGAAGCAACAACATCAGAAGTATGTGTTGCAACTACCGGTGCATAAACTCCGTTATTTCCAACAGGAATTTTTGTATCACCGCTTCCTTTTGCAATAATTTCACCATCAACATATTCTGAATCCGATCCCCAATTATTTCCTGCTTCAACAGTGAAATTTCCCATTGGGTCTTTGGTTACAACGGTATTACTTGTAGTGAAATTTGTATTCGCTTTTAAATAAAATTCCGCTCCCGAACCAACAAAGAGTTCTTGGGCACTTAATTTTTCAAAGGATATAAAAGTAAACATTAAGAAAATACTTATTTTAAATAAATAAGATTTTGAGTAGTTTTTCATCATATTCAACAATTTGATTCAAATATAGTGAAAATAACAAATTTTATCTCTTTTTTTTATAAATTATTCTTAATAATATGATACTAAAAACGATTATTCCAGAAAAAATGTTGGCCATTTTAATAGCAAAGCTATCTATCAAAAACCCATAAATAAGCCAAAATATAATTCCTACAAATAAAATCAAAAACATAACCAGAGAAACACCTTCTACGTTTTTAGTTTTGATGGTTTTATACAATTGAGGAATAAAACCCGATGTAGTTAATATCGCAGCAATTACCCCTATAATTTCAATATCAAATCTATCCATTAGCCAACAATATTTACAATTTTACCGGGTATAACAATAACTTTTTTAGGCGTACGCCCAGCCAATTGTTGCTGTGTTTTTTCATAAGCCATTACTGCCTTTTCAATTTCTTCTTTGTTCAAATCTAAAGACAACTCCATAGTGAATCGCATTTTACCATTAAAAGAAATTGGATAAGTTTTTGTACTCTCGATCAAATACTTAGCTTCAAAAATAGGAAAATCAACCCTTGATATAGATTCATTATGACCAAGATTATGCCATAGCTCTTCTGCAATATGTGGTGCATAAGGTGAAATTAAAACGGCCAAAGGTTCTAATATCTCTCTTTTATTACATTTTAAAACAGTTAATTCATTCACTGCTATCATAAACGAACTTACCGAAGTATTGAATGAGAAGTTGGCTATGTCTTCATCTACTTTTTTAATGGTTTTATGTAGTGTTTTTAATTCTTCTTTTGTTGCCTTATCATCATTTATAGAAAATTTATCATTTACAATATACAGTTTCCAGAGTTTTTTCATAAAACCATTAACACCTGTAATACCTGCAGTATTCCAAGGTTTTGCCTGTACTAAAGGCCCTAAAAACATTTCGTACAAACGCAAAGTATCAGCACCATATTGCTCACAAATATCATCGGGGTTTACCACATTGTATTTGGATTTAGACATTTTTTCAACTTCTCTACTAACAGTAAATTTTTCAAAATT
>CAYPHN010000029.1:4002-18759 GCA_964410265.1 uncultured Flavobacteriaceae bacterium
GTGATTCCTAAAGCCTTCTGTATTTAATTCGTTAGAAGAATCAATCAAACTAACATCAACATGTATTTTTTCATCATTATTAAATGTTATTAAATACTTATCTTCATTTAGGAATTTCTTATCCTCATTATTCAAAATATTTTTTAAATCTTCTCTCATTCTTAGATCTAATGCCAACCTTGACATTGGTGTACTAAACCAACTTTCAGAAATAAACTTATCTTGAAATCTAATTGTTTTTAATTCCTCATTTGCATACCCAGAAGGACCAATTCCCTTATAAGAAATTCTAACATTAAATTTATTCACAAAAGCACTTGTTCCTAAAATCATCCCTTGGTTGATTAGCTTTTTTGCATACTCATCTACAGGTACCAAACCTTTATCAAACATAAATTTTTGCCAAAAACGAGAGTATAGTAAATGCCCGGTAGCATGTTCACTGCCACCAATATACAAATCGACATCTTGCCAATAATCTAAGGCTTCTTTACCAGCAAATACTTCCGTATTATCAGCATCCATATAGCGGTTAAAATACCACGAACTACCTGCCCAACCTGGCATGGTATTTAACTCTAACGGCCACACTGTGGCATTATTTATTTTTTTGTTGCTAACAATACTATTTGTTTCGGTATCCCATGCCCAAACTGTTGCATTACCCAAAGGTGGTTTGCCATCTTCGGTAGGTAAATATTTTTCAACATCTGGTAATCGAATTGGTAAAAATTTGGCGTCAATCATTTGAGGCATACCATTTTTATAATAAACCGGAAAGGGTTCACCCCAATAACGCTGACGAGAAAAAACAGCATCGCGCAAACGATAATTTATCTTGCCTTTGCCAATACCTTTTTCTTCTAATTCAAAAATTATTCTTTTTATGGCCTTTTTTGCAGGCATTCCCGATATAAAATCAGAATTGGCAATTACAGCAGTTTTATCTTCACAAGCCTTTTCAGATATATCAATGTCTTGGAATATATTCGGAATTTCTAATTCAAAATGCTTTGCAAAATCATAATCGCGTTGATCACCACAAGGTACCGCCATCACGGCTCCTGTACCATAACTCGCCAAAACGTAATCACCAATCCAAATTGGAATTTTTTTTCCGTTAAACGGATGAACAGCATAGGCTCCTGTAAACACTCCAGAAATGGTTTTTACATCTGCCATTCTATCTCTTTCACTTCGTTTTGCAGTAGCTTCAATATAGGTATTCACTTTATTCTTTTGCGCTTCTGTTACAATTTTAGACACCAATTCGTGCTCTGGTGCTAACGTCATAAATGACACGCCAAAAATTGTGTCAGGACGTGTAGTGAATACATCTATTTTGTATGAGTCGGTTTCTACCTTTTTATTTTTTGTTGTTTTATTTGACGCTACCTTTTTTGGAAATTGCATCGCATTCTCAATTTTAGCAACAACGGTATCTAAATTTTTTAAGACTTCCTGTTCATCAAAATGAACTACATTAAAGCCTTCTGCCTCAAAAAAGGAAGTCCTTTCTTTCTCATCAACTTTACCAGTAAACTCAACAATTGTCTTTTTAGATATACAGACAAAATCTGTTATAAATACACCTAAAGTATATTTATGTCTAAATTTTGATGCTCCTTTTTTAGCTTTTAATTTTCTCCAAAGTAAAGTTTCTGCTTTACTAAGGTTTAAGCGTATTTTTTTAAGTGCTTCAATTTCTTTATAAGACAGCTTAACAGCTTCTTTCTTAGAAGTCGACATCACTTCAAAAATTACCATGGCACCTTGTGAACGACCAATCCAATTGGTTTGAGAATCTTTTAAAGGTTGCGGCCAATCTATTTTTTCTAAACCATCTAATAATCGTTGGGCGTAGGCTGTGATACGCATACTCCACTGTTTCATTTTTTTTCGAACAACGGGGTAACCTCCACGTTCAGAAACGCCATTTACAATCTCATCATTTGCTAAAACCGTTCCCAACTGCGGACACCAATTTACCTCTGTTTCAGATAGATAGGTCAATCTATATTTTGCTAAAACCTCTTGTTGTTGTTTATCTGAATATTTTTTCCAATCTTTTGCAGTAAATAGTTCAATATCTTCATCCGCGGCAGCGTTTACATTTTTATTGCCTTTTTTATTAAATATTTCGATTAAATCGGAAACAGATTTTGCTTTATCCTCATCATTACAATAATACGATTCAAATAGTTGAATAAAGATCCACTGTGTCCATTTATAATAATCTGGGCTAGAAGTGCGTACTTCTCTGCTCCAATCAAACGAAAAACCAATTTGATCTAATTGGCGGCGATAAGTTTTGATATTTTCCTCAGTGGTTTTTGCTGGATGCTGACCCGTTTGAATGGCATATTGTTCGGCCGGTAAACCAAAAGAATCATATCCTTGCGGGTGTAAAACATTAAAACCTTTATGCCTCTTATATCGGGCATAAATATCGGAAGCAATATAGCCCAAAGGGTGACCAACATGCAAACCTGCACCACTTGGGTAGGGAAACATATCTAAAACATAAAACTTAGGTTTATGGCTTTTGTTATCTGCTTTAAAGGTATGGTTTTCACTCCAATACTTTTGCCATTTGGCTTCTATTTCATTGAAATTATATTTCATTGCTTACCCTTTAAAATTTTAAAAATGTTAAAGCGGCAAAGTTACACTTAAAGTAGAAAAGGACAAAGCACATTATTTAGCAAAATTATGTATACCTTTACATTTAACTTTTTTCTTTTAATTTAACTTAATCACATGTATAAACCCCTCATATACCTGGTAATTAGTTTTGTTCTCTTCTCATGTACTTCAAAACAAAATGTTGACTTTATAGTTACCAATGCCAATATTTATACCGTTAATGAAAATTTTGATATGGCACAATCAATTGCCATAAGTAATGGAAAGTTTATTGCAGTGGGCTCATCCAAAGAAGTCAAAAATCAATTTAAATCAAAAACGATAATTAATTTAGAGGGGAAAACGATTATTCCTGGCTTAATTGATGGGCATTGTCATTTTTATGGCTTAGGTTCTTCCATGCAAAAAGTTGATTTATCTGGCACAAAAAGTTTTGATGAGGTAATTGAAAGAATTGTGGCATTTCAAAAGAAAAAAAACAGTGATTTTATTTTAGGTAGAGGATGGGATCAAAATGATTGGCAAGTAAAAGAGTATCCTATCAAAGATAAATTAGACAAGCTATTTCCTAAAACTCCGATTGTAGTTACACGTATTGACGGTCATGCCTTATTGGCAAATCAAGCGGCATTAAATTTAGCCGGAATAAATAATGATACAGAAGTGACTGGTGGTGAAATAATTAAAAATAATAATAAGATTACTGGTGTTTTAATTGATAATGCAATGGTTTTGGTTGACAATATAATTCCGGCAATCTCAAAAAAAGAGGCAATTCAAGCCTTAAAAGATGCAGATTCCTATTGTATAAATCTGGGGCTTACAACGGTAGATGATGCTGGTCTAGATATTGAAATTATTGATTTAATTGATAGTTTGCATTTAACAGGTGACTTAAAAATAAGGGTTTATGCCATGGTATCTGCTAGTAAAAAAAACCTAGATCATTATTTACAGAAAGGCATTTTCAAATCAGAACGTTTACATGTTCGATCTTTTAAAGTTTATGCTGATGGTGCTCTAGGCTCTAGAGGTGCTACATTAAAAGCACCATATAGTGATAGAGAAGACCATTTTGGAACCATGGTAACGCCGATTGACACCTTGATAAAAATTGCTTATCGCATTGCTAACTCCAATTTTCAAATGAATACGCATGCTATTGGCGATTCGGCAAATGCTTTTGTATTAAAAACCTATGCCAAGGTATTAAAAAGCCAAACCAATAGACGGTGGAGGATAGAACATGCGCAAGTAATTTCTCCAGATGATTTTGATTATTTTACAGAAATCATACCTTCCATTCAACCCACGCATGCTACTAGTGATATGTATTGGGCAGAAGAGAGGTTGGGCGGCGAACGTATTAAAGGTTCATATGCGTATAAAAAACTTTTAAAAATCAATAATAGAATAACATTAGGAACCGATTTTCCGGTAGAAAAAGCAAACCCAATGTTAACCTTTTACGCTGCTGTTGACAGAAAAGACACAAGTGGCTTTCCAGAAGGTGGTTTTCAAATGGAAAATGGACTTACCAGAGAGGAAACTTTAAAAGGAATGACCATTTGGTCGGCATACGCAAATTTTGAAGAAGAAGAAAAAGGAAGTATCGAAATAGGTAAAATGGCAGATTTTATTGTATTAGATGAAAATATTATGAAAATTGATATAGAAAAAGTCCCAGAAGTAAAAGTTTTAACAACTTATATTGCAGGTGAAAAAGTAAATTAATTTGATATTTTAATAGGTATTGTAACCCTAGTGTGATCCCAACCAAAAATCATATTTACATGTTTTTTCTTTTCCTTAAAGCCAATTGAAAATGACTCAACAGGTTCTGAAAAACTAACTTTGGCTTTAACTCTAGCAACATCATACTTTTCTTGATATTCATAAGTACCCCACACGTCTAAATTAGAATTCAAAATCAATATCCATTCTTTTTCACGTGGAATCGCGTACAAAACATAAGTTCCTGCTTTTACGGACTCACCTCCAAAAACAACATCTTTATAAAATTTTATTTCTGTTGCTTCATCAGCTCCAACCCTCCAAATTTTATCATAAGGAATTAATTCTCCAAATATTTTTCTACCTCTTTTTTGAGGTCTACCATATAAAACTTTTATTATTGGTTGTGATATTTTATTGGTTCTGAAGTATACAATATCATGCGGACTTTTATCCAACTCTTTAAAATCCTGAGCTTTACTTTGTACACTAAAAAAATAAAGAATAGCAAATACCAAAACCGATTTTAAATATATTTTTTTCATGTGTTTATTTTTATTGTTTTTAATTGGCCACATGTGTTTGCTATTAATCACCCAATCAAGTTGAGTGTAGGCTATTTCCTTGAGTGATAAGCTTTTTAACATGCTCGTTTTATAAATAATAATTATTACAAACAGAATCTTAAGATTTCGAAGAGCAAGATAAAATGATCAAACTCTTTTTTATGATATTAAAGTTCAGCTAATATATCACCTTGCGTTGCAAGTGGAATATCAATTTGTGTGGAATCCCAAGCTATAACCATATAAGTGTTTTTAAAATTCTTTCTAAATGCAATTGAAAAAACATCCAATTCTTTCACTTGTTTAATTGGCACTTTAATTCTAACTACATCTTTAGATGCATCGTAAAAAAAAGCTCCCCATGTATCTGTATTACTATTTAATATGATGGTCCATTCTTTTTCTCCAGGAATTGTATGCAAAATATAGGTACCCGCTTTTACAAGTTTATTACCAAATTTCATATCCTTATAAAACTTTATTTCTGTGGCTTCATTGGAACCTGTTCTCCATATTTCTCCAAATGGTACTTGACTTCCAAATACAGTATTGTCTATTTTTATTGGACGCCCATAAACGACTTTAACCATAGGTTTTGAACTATTGTTTTTGCGTAAATAAGCAATATCGATAGGTGCTTGATCTAATTGATCAAATTTCTGGGCATATAATTGACTTTGAAAGACAAACACAATTAAAACACCAAGAGTCAAAAATAACTTTTTCATAGCAGAAAATTTATTTAATTGATTATGTGGATAATAATAACGTTAGATTATCCAATTTATTTTATTAAAAAATTTATCTGTTTGAATTCAAAATATTTTCTTTATAAATATTTGCAACTTTATTGTTTACAATAGTCCGATTTGTTTTTTTTTAGGATTATTTATAGTAAGTTATACAACAATCTATAGGTATGATAACTTATTGATATTCTTTTATTTAACTCACTGTTTAACATTCATAACTCAAAATTAAACGAAGTGCTGTGTTTATACAAAACCTTTTCATTATATTAAAAACATTATTTTTGTTTATTTATAATCAATACTATTATGAAGATTTTAATCGTAGAAGACGAAATTGAATTATTAAATACTACTCTGGAGTATTTACAAAAAGAAGACTTTGTATGTGAATCGGCGGCATCTTATTTTGAAGCTGAAGATAAATTAATTACCTATAAATATGATATCGTTATTTTAGATATTAATTTGCCTGATGGAAATGGTCTAGATCTTTTAAATCTCATTAAAGAGAAAGCACCAGAGATGGGCGTCTTAATTGTTTCCGCAAAAAACTCTTTAGATGATAAATTAAAAGGATTAGATCTTGGAGCAGATGATTATATTACTAAACCGTTTCATTTGGCCGAATTAAATTCTAGAGTGAACTCTCTTATAAGAAGGAAAAAATTTGCGGGCAGTAAAAATATTGTTTTCAATGAAATTGAAATCGATCCAGAGGCAATAACAGTTACTGCCAATAACAAAGCCCTTGATCTTACTAAAAAAGAATATTATTTGTTGTTGTATTTTATCACCAATAAAAACAGAGTTCTAACCAAAGAGGCTATTGCAGAACACCTTTGGGGAGATAATATCGATTTGGTAGATAATTTTGATTTTATCTATACTCATATGAGAAATCTAAGAAAAAAATTAAAAAAAAATGGAGCTACTGATTATTTACAAACCATCTATGGATTAGGTTATAAATTTGGGGAATAATGAGGTTATTTGAAAGGACTAGGCGTACTTATATTATTTACTCATTAATTATTTTTATTATTTCTAGCACCATTATTTATGTCACTCTAAAAAGAATCATCTCTAAAAAACAAGATGAGAGGTTAAATTTTTATAAAGAACTAATCGCTCAAAAAATAAAATACGACTATCCCCTTCCTATTTTTGAAGTAGATGACTTTATTAGTAAATCTTTAGTTAAAGACACTCTATATTATAAAGATACTTTGTTTTATAGTGTGGTTAACGGTATTGAAAAACGTGAATTATATCGTCAATTAACCTCTATAGAATCCTTACATAATAAAACCTATAAAATTATTACCAGAGACTCTTTGGTAAAAAATCAGGACTTTATTTTAATTATTACCTTGTCTGTTGGTATTGTAGTCTTACTATTAATGATTACGGTTTATTATGTAAATACCATCATTATGAAAAATGCATGGTTACCATTTTATGAAAATCTTGAAATTCTAAAAAATTTCTCTGTAGAAAGCAACCAGCCCATTCACTTACAAACAACCGAAATTGATGAATTTCAACAGTTAAATGATTCCTTAAAAAAATTAACGGATAAAATTAACTCCGATTTTAATAATTTAAAAGAGTTTACAGAAAACGCTTCACATGAAATGCAAACTCCATTGGCCATCATGCAATCTAAATCAGAACAATTGATGCAAAGTGAAAACTTAGACCAAGATCAAATTCAACAAATTAAGGCTATATATTTGGCGGTTCAACGACTATCTAAACTAAACAAAACTCTTTTATTATTATCAAAAATTGAGAATAGACAATTTAAAGAAAAAGAGTCATTGTTTATTAATGACATTATAAATAAACACCTAGAAATTTACGAAGATTTTATAGAGAATAAAAAAATAACAATAAATAAAAATTTCACACTTAATGCCAAAATTGAAGCCAACCCCTTGTTGCTTGATTTGGTAATTTCAAATCTATTGAGCAATGCTATTAAGCACAATTTAAAAAATGGTAACATTGATATTTTAACCACCAACCTATTTATTAGTTTTAGTAATACCGGTAAACCACTGCAATTAAAATCAGATGCTTTGTTTGTACGATTTAAAAAAGAAAGTAGTGCTTCAAATTCATTTGGTCTAGGTTTGGCAATTGTAAAAAAAGTTTGTGATAATTATAATTGGAAAATAAACCATTCTTATATTGAAAATCAACACAATATAACATTGTATTTTTAATGCTATTTTAAATATGCTAATTTTAACATTTTAAATTATAATTCTTCAGATTCTCTTCAGAAATGGTACATACATTTGTCCCGTTATTGTTTTTTAATCAAAATTGATAACTATTTCAGAAAGTTCAAAAATTCATTGCTATGAATGCTGAAATATCGATTAAAAATTAGTATCGAATCTTTATAATATATTTTGAGGGGAATGGTATTATTAAGGGAAAATACTAAAAATAAACGAAACATTAAGCTGTTTTTGTTTACATTAAGGATCTTATTAAAAAGATAAGATCCTTTTAATTTTTTAATTCTGGAGTTAACTTCAGAATTTCTTCAGAATTCATTTGTATGTTTGTTACGTCATTAAAATGATGTTTTATTAACAACTTTCAGTACGTGCTATGATTACGAATAAGAAAGCTGAAAAAATTATAGTTTTTACTATTTTATCTGATCCCTAATATTTATCTGAGGGGAATAATATTAAAGGTTTAGATAAAACTTAGCAAATATATTGAAATATTAAGCTATTTTAATTTGCACAAAAAAACCCGTTAAAATTAATTTTAACGGGTTTTTTAACTTTAACATTCCATTATAATTTACATATAACCATATGACATATCTTTGCACAGATTTTATTTCTATATTTATTTTAATTAGAAAATAAGATCAAAATTATCTAGGCTAAATTTAGATAATTCAGATTAGTTTCCGTTAAATACCAAGCTGAGGGGATTGCTATTTAAACAACGAAACTAATGCATTGCAAAATTAAAATATTAAGCTATTTTTATAAATTGCAATTAAAATAAAAGTCTGTTTTATTCAGTTAAAACAGGCTTTTTACATTTTAATACTTCCTGTTATTTTCAACAGAAGTCTAGATACATTCTCAATGCGAGAAATAATTAAAAATGTTGATAACTTCACACTTAAAAGCATCAAAAATCAGGCTTAAAAGTAGGGGTTTTATTATCTTTGTACGTTTATGAAATTTTGATAAAAATTCAACTAAAAAATATGAGTGAAGAAACTAAAAAAGATCAATATTCAGCTGATAGTATTCAGGCTTTGGAAGGAATGGAACATGTTCGCATGCGACCATCCATGTATATAGGAGATGTTAGCACAAGGGGATTACACCATTTGGTTTATGAGGTAGTAGATAATTCAATTGATGAAGCAATGGCTGGTCATTGTGATAAAATTGAAGTCTCTATCAATGAAAATAACTCTGTTACAGTTATAGATAATGGCCGTGGAATTCCAGTAGGAATTCATAAAAAAGAAGGCGTGTCTGCACTAGAAGTTGTAATGACCAAAATAGGTGCCGGTGGTAAATTTGATAAAGACTCCTATAAGGTTTCTGGTGGTTTACACGGTGTTGGTGTTTCGGTGGTAAATGCCTTATCCATTCACTTAACGGCAACTGTTTTTAGAGAAGGTAAAATATGGCAGCAAGAATATGAAAAAGGGAAATCTCTTTACCCGACTAAAGCCATAGGGGATTCCGATGAAAATGGTACAGAAGTTACTTTTTTAGCCGATGATACAATATTTCAATGTGAAATTAATTTCAGTTACGACACCTTAGCCGCCCGATTGCGAGAATTGTCTTATTTGAACCAAGGAATTACTATTACACTTACGGATAAAAGATCTAAGGATGAGGAAGGAAATTTTGTGTTTGAAAAATTTTATAGCGATGAAGGTCTAAAAGAATTTATTCGTTACCTGGACGCAACAAGAGAACAACTTATTTCAGATATTATTAGCATGGAAGGCGAAAAAAATGGTGTTCCAGTAGAAGTGGCCATGGTTTATAATACTTCTTATACCGAAAACCTACACTCTTATGTAAATAACATAAACACACATGAAGGAGGTACACACCTTTCGGGATTTAGAAGAGGTTTAACACATACTTTAAAAAAATATGCCGAAAACTCAGGTATGCTTAGTAAATTAAAGTTTGATATAGCAGGTGATGACTTCCGTGAAGGATTGACCGCAATTATATCGGTTAAAGTTGCCGAACCACAATTTGAAGGGCAAACAAAAACAAAACTTGGCAATCGTGACGTTTCTGCTGCTGTAAGTCAAGCCGTATCAGAAATGTTAACCAATTATTTGGAAGAAAACCCGGATGATGCTAAAATTATTGTCCAAAAAGTAATACTTGCAGCTCAAGCTCGTCATGCAGCGGCAAAGGCTCGTGAAATGGTTCAACGTAAAACAGTAATGTCAGGTGGTGGTTTACCTGGAAAATTATCGGATTGTGCATGGAGCGAACCTGAGAAATGTGAAATATTCTTAGTCGAGGGAGATTCGGCAGGTGGAACCGCAAAACAAGGAAGAGATAGAAACTTTCAGGCGATCTTACCATTAAGAGGTAAAATTTTAAACGTCGAAAAAGCCATGCAACACAAGGTTTTTGAAAACGAAGAAATAAAAAGTATGTATACCGCTTTAGGGGTAACCATTGGAACCGAAGAAGACCCTAGAGCCTTAAATCTTAGCAAATTAAGATATCACAAAGTTGTGATTATGTGTGATGCCGATGTTGATGGTAGCCATATTTCGACTTTAATTTTAACCTTCTTTTTTAGATATATGAAAGAATTGGTTGAAAATGGAAACATATATATTGCTGCTCCTCCTCTTTATTTGGTTAAAAAAGGAGCTAAAAAAGAATATGCATGGTCTGATGCTGAACGGGACACGATTGTCGAAAAGTTTGGTGGTGGAACCATTCAAAGATATAAAGGTCTTGGAGAAATGAATGCTGAGCAACTTTGGGATACTACTATGAATCCTGAGTTTAGAACCATGCGACAAGTTGCAATTGAAAGCGGAACGGAAGCTGATAGAGTATTTTCTATGTTAATGGGTGACGATGTACCGCCTCGAAGAGAATTTATAGAAAAACATGCCGTATATGCTAATATTGATATTTAATTTAAAATAACGAAACTGATTCCTAAAAAACAAACATTAATTAATGGTTGTTTTTTTACAATATTAAATAAAACTAAAATATTAAATATATTATGAAAATAACCGTAGTAGGTGCAGGAGCCGTAGGTGCAAGTTGTGCAGAGTATATCGCTATAAAAAATTTCGCTTCAGAAGTTGTAATTATCGATATCAAAGAAAATTATGCTGAAGGAAAAGCGATGGATTTGATGCAAACTGCATCTTTAATGGGTTTTGATACTAAAATTACAGGTAGTACCAATGATTATTCAAAAACAGCTGGTAGTGATATTGCTGTTATTACAAGTGGTATTCCGCGTAAGCCGGGTATGACTCGTGAAGAATTAATTGGGATCAACGCCGGTATAGTAAAATCTGTGACGCAAAGCGTATTAGAGCACTCACCAAACGTAATTTTTATTGTTGTTAGTAATCCAATGGATACCATGGCTTATTTAACACACAAAGCTTTAGGCATTGAAAAAAATAGAATTATTGGTATGGGTGGTGCATTAGATAGTGCTCGTTTTAAATATCGTTTGGCAGAAGCTTTAGGTTGTCCATCTTCTGATGTGAATGGCATGGTAATTGGCGGTCATAGTGATACAGGTATGATCCCATTAACTAGGTTGGCTGTAAGAAATAGTATTCCTGTAAGTAAATTTTTATCTGAGGAGAGGTTAAATCAAGTTGCCCAAGACACTAAAGTTGGAGGTGCGACTTTAACAAAAATGCTAGGCACCAGTGCTTGGTATGCTCCAGGAGCAGCTGTATCTTCTATGGTTCAAGCAATAGCTTGTGATCAGAAAAAAATGTTTCCCTCTTCTGCTTTACTAGAAGGCGAATATGGATTGCGTGATATTTCATTTGGTGTTCCTTGTATTATTGGTAAAGGCGGAATTGAAAAAATAATTACTTTAGATTTAAACGATGCGGAAAAAGCTAAAATTCTAGAAAGTGCAGCAGCAGTTAAAAAAACCAATGGTTTATTAGATGTTTAGAATATAGTATTGAGATATTAGTACTGAGTACAGAGATTTAAAAAACCGCCTTTAGGCGGTTTTTTTGTTTTAAATACTCAGTACTCAATACGCTATACTAATTATCTCAATACTTATTTATGATAACCCAGATATTTTACCATTGGCGTCTATGCTCATATTTTCTGATGCCGGTATTGCTGGTAATCCTGGCATACGCATCATTTTTCCTAAAATAGGGATTAAAAATTTTGCTCCTGCTGCTATTTCAATTTCTCTTACTGTTACTCTAAATCCGGTTGGTCGACCAATTAGTTTATCATTATCAGAAAATGATTTTTGCGTTTTTGCCATACAAATCGCAAAATCATTAAAGCCTAACCTATCTACCCTACGTAAATTAAGCTCTGCTTTTTTATCATAATCAACACCATCAGCCCCATAAATTTCTTTAGCAATCTTTTCTATTTTTTCTTTTACAGAAGATTTCCAATCATATAAGGCTTTAAATTGTGTTGCTTTATTTTCAACGATATCTACAACAGCTTTTGCCAAATTCGTAGTGCCTTCACCTCCATTTGCCCACCCTTCAGAAACTACTGCCTGAACACCTAATTTTTTGCAATTTTCTATAACCAATTGCACTTCTTCTAAAGTATCACTAACAAATGAATTGATTGCAACTACTGGCTCAATATTATATTTTCTAATATTTTCAATATGTTTTTCTAAATTTACAAAGCCTTTTTCTACTCTTTCAACATTAGGGTTATTATATTCCTTACTTGGCGAACCTCCATGATGACGTAGGGCTCTAATTGTTGCCACCAAAACAACACATTTTGGATTTAAATCTGCGGCAACGCATTTGATATCTAAAAATTTCTCAGCGCCTAAATCTGCTCCAAATCCAGCTTCAGTCACAACATAATTAGAAAGTGAAAGACCCATTTTTGTTGCTAATATTGTATTGGTGCCTTGGGCAATATTGGCAAAAGGGCCGCCGTGAATTATTGCCGGATTCTTTTCTAAGGTTTGCACCAAATTTGGTTTAATAGCATCTTTCAATAAAATTGCCATCGCATCTTCGGCTTTTAGATCACGAGCAAAAATTGCTTTTTTATCAAAAGTAAATCCAATAAAAATACTACCCATCCTATTTTTTAAATCCTCAAAACCATTGGCCATACACAAAATTGCCATTACTTCTGAAGCAGGTGTAATATTAAATCCATCTTGACGAGGGATTCCATTTGCCGTTCCACCCAATCCAATGGTAATATCTCTAAGTGCTCTATCATTCATATCAATTACTCTTTTCCAAGCAATTGTTCTCCCGTCAAGTCCTAAATTATTCGTCTTACTTTGTAAATTATTATCAACCAAAGCGGCAAGTAGATTATTTGCTTTCTCAACTGCATTAAAATCACCTGTAAAATGCAAATTGATATCCTCCATTGGCACAACTTGAGAATATCCACCACCAGCAGCACCTCCTTTAATTCCAAAAACAGGACCCAATGAGGGTTCTCGCAATACAACTGTAGCTTCTTTTCCTATTTTATTCAGCCCTTCCGTCAAACCAATAGAAACCGTTGTTTTACCCTCACCGGCTGGAGTTGGTGTTAAGGCCGTAACTAATATTAAGTTATTATTTTTTATCTTAGCTTCGTCAATTAAATCGAGTGGTAATTTTGCTTTATACTTACCATAATATTCTAAATCATCTTCATCTATCTTAAGTTTTTTAGCAATTTCTTTAATATGAATTAACTCCGTGTTTTGTGCAATTTCAATATCGGTCAAGTATTTCATTTAATTATTTTTTTAGATTCATCAAAATTACTAAAATTTAAGGTAAATCTTATATGTCTAATTGCCTTAAATTACCTTATTTATTTCTTTTAAAACTAAATCTTTTGAGTATATTTGCGCGTTTATATTCAAATACATAGATTAAAAGAAAAGAAAGAATGCAAAACAAAGGACTTATTAAATTATTTGCAATAGTATTTAGCATAGTTTGTTTATACCAACTATCATTTACATGGTTTGCAAAAAATGTAGAGAAAGATGCAGCTATTTATGCAAATTCAAATGCAGAGAGTACAGATTCGAATGCAATTAAAAAATTAGAAAAGAAGTATTTAGACTCTGTAGCAAATATGCCAGTTGTAAATTTAGGTTTTACTGAATTCACTTACAACGAAGTAAAAGAAAAAGAAATCAATTTAGGTTTAGACTTAAAAGGGGGTATCAATGCTACCTTGGAAGTATCTGTAAGGGATATCTTAAAAGGTCTTTCTAACCAATCTAAAAATTCTGTTTTTAACGAAGCACTATCTGCGGCAAGCAAGGCAGAAAAAAATAGCGACAAAGATTATTTAGATTTATTTTATATCGCTTTTGATGAAGCGAGTAAAGGTTCTGTAAAATTAAGCGACCCTAGTATTTTTGGAAACAAATCTTTAAAAGATAAAATTAACTTCAAAATGAGCAATGATGAGGTTAAACCAATTTTAAAGGAAGAGGTTAAAGGATCTATTAGCACTGCATTTGAAGTATTAAGAAGTAGAATTGATCGCTTTGGTGTAACACAACCAAATATCCAACGTATTGGTGAATCTGGAAGAATATTAATTGAATTACCAGGCGCAAGAGATATCGATCGTGTTAAAAAACTATTACAAAGTACTGCCGAATTACAATTTTGGGAAGTTTATACCAATCAGGATATGGCGCAATTCTTTATTTCTGCCAATTCTAAATTAGCCGAAATAAAAAAATCGCAAGAAGTTGTTGTAGAAGAAACTCAAGATTCTACATCTATAGCAGATGCCGAAATTGATGATTTATTAGGAGCAGTAAATTATTCT
>CAYPHN010000030.1:0-4397 GCA_964410265.1 uncultured Flavobacteriaceae bacterium
CCATTAAAAGTTCACGATACTGTTCATTGAACAATTCACTATAAGTATTGTAAATATAACGTGGTACTGCAGGATTGGCTTGTACTCTAAAATTTGGATTTCCAGTATTTTGAACTAAAAAAGTTTTTAATTCGTCAGCAGAGTTAGCCAAATCTGCGGCTACTTGAGAATAGATTTCATCCGTTGTGCCTATATCTCTAAGTTCTATTGTATTCTCTAAATAACTTGTGTATCCTTGTTGATTCACAAGTCCATCAAAAGTGTCTAGAAATAAACCATCTGCAAAGGTGTCAGTTGTTCCTTCAAGCGTAATAACGTGAAGAGCCAATGCTCGGTATGCCTCACGAAAAGTTTGTGAAGATGGGTTGACGCCGACCCAACCGCCATTCCATCTAACTCGCAATCTTGCCTCTTCAAGAGATGTAGCAGTACCACCTCCATAACCTGGAATTGTAAGCGTATTGCCATTTGAAAGGTTTATAGTTGTATCATAGTAATAATGGTAATAAATATTTTCCGGATCATGTCCGTTATCAATAGCCCAATTCTCTAACCAAGTTTGAGTAGTTGGAGCCATACTATGATAAGGAAGATACATCATTATCTTGGTATTTGGATTTTCTGTTTTTATGGTGTTATACGTTAGTTCGTCTAAATAATCTACACCTTGAGAAGACCAGTTTCCTTTTGGACCAACAATCCAATCATGATGATTAGCTAACCACCTCAAGTTGTCAAGAAATGCGCCATTATTATCTTGAAATCGTATATAGTCAAAACCAAATGTTTTAATATGTGAGAAGTTTTGTTGAGCAATAGTATAATTTGTAGATAGTATAATTGTTGCTAATAAAAATAGTTTGAGTTTTTTGTTTAGGTTTTTCATAGTTTGGAGAATTATTAGTTTTATTTTTTAACTATTTTCTTACTAGCCGTTTTTCCACTCTGTGAAGTAATTTTCACAAAATAAATACCTTTTGCTAAATTGGATATATTTACTTCATTGGTAGTTATTTCTTCGCTTTGGCGGGACAGGCTTTTTACTTGTTGCCCTAATTCGTTATATATAACGACTTTATCTAAGGTTTCGTCTTTTAAATCAATTATAAAAGAGTTTGATGTAGGGTTTGGGCTTATTGAGACAGTATTATTAAAAATTTCATTGTCAACTGATAATGTAGATGAGTCCTAGGTCATTGTGACAATAATACAATAACTTCATTAATAAATTGATAAGGCCCTGTATTACTGCCATCCGGCATCATGCCAAAGGCTGGTGAGCCTGTTTTGTATATGTAGTTTTTATCGTCTAAATTATCAAACAGGTTTGCTGGGGTTTCTGTGAAGCTATTTGTATCTGGATTATAGAAACTCAACGTTATAAACTGTGAAGTCAATACGGCTTGCCAAGGAGGCAAAGTTGTAAAGCCCTGAGCTGCGTCACCATAAGCATCCACAGTGATTACATTAATCTAAAGAATTCCTGGACGCTCTGCGTCGTGGTTGCGTAAAGATGTGTATTTTTGTAGATATGAGTGAGCATATTTATAAAAGGCATAATAAAAGTTTATTGATGTATCATTATTGTTTGTCCAATAAAATATAGGCGAAGTGTTTTAACCGAAGTTGTTTCAACAACTTTCCGAGAGATTTGTTTAAAAATAGAAGAGCGTTATGAGATTAAGTTTTTAGAAAATAGGATTAGATGAGAACCATGTTCATTTTTTGATTCAGAGTGTTCCAATGAATTCGGCAAAAAAGATAATTTCAGCAGTAAAAAGTATTACTGCAAAAGAGATATTTCGTTTGCACCCAGAAGTGAAAAGTAAATTATGGGGAGGAAAGTTTTGGACAAGTGGTTATTATGTCAACACAGTTGGTCAGTATACGAATGAAGAGGCAATAAAAAAATATTTACAAAATCGAGGACAAACGAAAATAAATTATACGAAAATTCACTCAAGTCTGTTGAGTCTGTTTTGGTACCTTGACGGCTCTGCCTTGGGGTAGTTCATTTTAATTTAAAGAGGTGATATATATTTCTTATCCATAACGAATTTTATTATGAGCTACCAAAATTTTCTTCACCGCCACCGCCACCATTGCTTCTTTGTCTTTTTTTCTTTTGTTTAAATCGATAAGCAAAGGTTATACGAAATTGTCTTTCTCTCCATTGAAATTCACTGGTTTGCAAAAACGTTTCTGTAACGGTTTGAGAATCTCTTCTTCGAGAATTAAATAGATCATCTACATTAAATGAAATTGTTCCATTTCCTTTTATTATATCTTTGCTAAAGGCCATGCTTGTATAAAACAATCCATCTCTTCTGGTTTGTACATTTTCAGAAGGACCTCTATACATCATTGTAGTTTGCCAATCAATTTTTGCAGGTAAAACAATTTTAGAACTAAAACGAGCAAACCAACTTAGGTTGACCCAACCATAATCAATATTGTCGTACTCGCCCTTTATCGTATTGTTATAAATATTAAAACTCGTGTTAAATCTCCATTTTTTTATTGGGGTATAATTTATAGAAAATTCGTAACCAATGCGATCACTGGTAGATAAATTAATTGGGGTTCTTCTTATTATTTGCAAGCCATCATCTGTTTCTTCGCCTGTATCTTCACTTATAAATTGAAATATATCTGTGGCGTGATTGTAATAGAAAGATGTATTAAAAGTTATTTTATTCCAACTTTTATAATATCCAATATCTATTCCATTTGAAATGGATGGATCTAAATCGGGATTACCCTGAAAAAAAGTGGTTTTACTAGATTGTGATGGAAAGGGATTAATAAAGCGTGATCTAGGTCTGCGAATTCTTCTGTTATAACCAAAACTGATATTTTCAGTTTCACTAAATTCATATGCCAAATTTAATGTTGGAAAAATATTAGTATAATTTTTATTGATATTCTCAGAAAAATCTTTCCCTTGGCTAATTATCTCAATGTCTGTGGCTTCTATTCTTAAACCAAATAAGGCTGAAATCTTTCCAAATTTATTACCGTATTGTGAATAAACAGCATTAATGTCTTCATTGAAAGTGAAAATATTAGAAAGCCTATCATTTAAAATAAAGTCTCCACTAATAGGATCCTCATAATAAAATTTATAGTCTATAACTTGATCACTAAAGTTAGATCTGAAACCAACTTCGAATTGTTGTTTTTCACCAATAGGTAAAACATAATCACCTTGTAATAATATTCTTTGTTGTGATTGGTCGGAAATTATTTGTTCTTCTGGGTTTATTATACTTAACGGAAAAAGTTGTTCGTTTTGAATAAAAAAAAATTCATCATTTGCGTTGTCTTGATATTGCACATCAAAGGTTAATATATGTCCGCTTTTTTTGAAATTTTTTGTAAAATTCAATGCGTATTGTGAAAATTTACTATTTCTATTTTGGTTTTCAACCCTACGATCAGTTTGTTTTAAAACTAAATCTTTATCAAAAGAATCTGTAATATTATTTACTATACTTTCTCTGTTAGAATCTCTAAATAAAAAATTAGCTGTAATAGAAGTATTTTTATCAATAAAATACTCTAAGCCAAAATTTGTATTTAGATCTTGTCTATTTCGTGCGTAATCAATATTTTGTTCAGAAAATGGAAATGCAGTATTTACAATAAGGTTTTCAGTAAAATAATAAGCATTACCTGGAGAGTCTCGATTGGTGTATCCAATATTGGTGAAGAAATTAATTTTTTTTAATCGATAATTTAAATTGGTTGAAAAACCATTATTTTTGGGAAAACCTGCATTTACAGTAGCCGAACCATTGAAACCTTGCATCTTGCCTTGTCTCAATATTATATTGAGTATGCCCGCAGTGCCTTCAGAGTCATAACGAGCAGAAGGACTAGTAATTACCTCAACTTTTTTAATTGCATCGGCAGGAAATTGCCTTAGTGCTTCTGTATCATTTAAGCCAACCAATCCACTGGGTTTACCATTAATTAATATTTGTACGTTTTCATTTCCGCGTAAGCTAACAACACCATCCACATCCACTGTAACCGATGGGATATTGTCTAATACATCACTGGCTGTACCACCTTTTACAGTCATATCTTTACCTACATTGTAGATCTTTTTATCCAATCGAATTTCAACGGTACTTTTTTCTGCAATAATTTCTACTTCATCTAAAGATTCGGCATCTTCTTCCAAATATATATTGCCTAGCTTTTTATCTTGATCAATTTTTATGTTTTTTAAAGAAAAAGTTTTGAAAGATAAAAATTCAACATTTACATCATAGTTGCCTTTTGGAACCTCAATATAGAATTTTCCTTTACCATCAGTTAAGCCACCAAAAATATTTTTCCCATTTAACGGTTTAAAAATTATAGTGGCAAATTCTAAGGCCTGATTGCTA
>CAYPHN010000030.1:4417-17362 GCA_964410265.1 uncultured Flavobacteriaceae bacterium
CACAATTTCTTTTTTTTGAAAGCCTCTTTTTTGCTGTGCTAAAACAAAAAAATTTGATAAAAGTAAAAGCGTAAACAATAATAATTTAATCATAAAAATAGCTATCTTCAACGTTGTAATTTAGACCCCCAAAATAAATTATAGTTTAATATTAAATTTGTTAAAGTGTTGTTAATTTTACAGAGTTACAATTAAAATTTTACAAAAAAAAGTATAATAATGATTGCTGATTTAAACAATATGTACTATTTTTGAAGCGAATTTTATCAAAACAATTATTTTATGGAAATTGATCAATTTATAGGATTTTTAATTTTTCTAGGAGTTTTTACAATGGGATTTTGGTTGATGTTATTTGTATTGATGTATGTAGTTCCATATTGGTTATTTGGTAATTTAATGGAAAGTAGGAAGTTGAAAAAGGAAGCTAAAAAAGCAAAATCTTAAAAAAGAAATTTTAATAAAATAGGAAAGGTTGGTTTTCACCAACCTTTTTTAATTGGAATTATCTTTAATTTCGAATATATTATTGTCAATATCTTTGGAGCGATTATGTGAATTTCGTTTGCTAGCTTTATTAAATCGATAAGAAAATGAAAGTAAATATCTGGTTTGAAAAACGGTAGCTCTTTTTGAAATGGTGTTGGCTTCTAGTGAATTATAAACTCCTCTCCTGTCATTAAAAACATCTTGAATTTTAAATGTCAATGTAGCTTTGCCGCCAATTAGATCTTTACTTGCCGTGATGTTGGTAAATTGATACACATCAAATTCAGTAATTGCAGTTTTTAGAGCAGATTGATATGCGTAGTCAATTTTCATTCGAAAAGTATTATTAAATCGATAATTTGCCGAAAGCTGTGTGTACCATCTAAAATCATCATAATCGTATTGATTTTCTCTGGTATTAGTTAAACTATTTAAAAATGGAGTGACTGATGCATTTAACCTTAATTTATTAATTGGAAAATAGGTTAGAATTAATTCGAAACCCAATTGATTTAGAATACCATTGTTTATGGGTAAACGTTGATAAACATCAAAACCATCAATAGTTTGATTACCTGTTTTTTCTAAAATTTCTAAAATATTATCTGTTGTATTGTTATAAAATAGTGCCGCATTTAAATTTAATTTTTCAAATTTATAATAATATTCTAATGTTATTAAATTTGAATATGATGGTCTTAAATAAGGGTTTCCTATAATAATAAACCTTTCGTCTGCAAAGGAGTTAAAAGGATTTAATTGAAATACTTGAGGTCGGTTAATATAACGCGAATAATAAAGCATCATAGAACTATCATCTTTAATATTATAACTTAAACCAAGCGAAGGAAAAAGATCATTATAATTATTAATAAAAACATCTTGTTGATTATCTTTGATTATTTCTGTGTAGCTTAATTCAGTTCTTAAACCAAAATTATAACTAAATTTTTCTAATTCTCTAGAGAAACTGGCATAAAAAGCATAAACTTTTTCATTGTAATTTACATCATCTGTATATGCATTTATAGCTTCATATTGTTGAGTTATTTCATTAAAATTACCAATTGTGAAATCATTTTCATAAATTCTAAAACTCGATTTTTGTCCAAGTTCTAATTTTGTATTATTATCAAAAGGTAAGACGTAATCAAATTGCAAAAAGTAATTATCAACATATTCATCTTTGACATATTTCTGTTTATATGTGTCATTGGCTGGAAATGTTTCGCTATTCAAAATAAATGTATTATTTATCGCCGTATTTTTATTGTAATTTAAATGGGCAGTTAATTGATGACCTTTTTTCTTGAATTTACTCGTATAATTAATATATGTTTCTAGGTAAGATTCGTCACTATTGTCTGCTACATCTCTAATAGACTTTTTAACCAAATTGTCAATGGGTTTAAAATCATTTAAAAATAATTTAGAATCGTAGTTTTTGTTGGTGGTAGAATAAAGTAAGGAAGTGGTTATCGTATTTTTATCATCTAAATAAAAATCACTTCCCACATTAAATAAAACGCTGTTTCTTTGTCGGTAATCATCTCTTAGTTCTTCAAAATTGCCTGTAGGATTTTGATTTTCATCTAAGAATATTTGCTTGATATTCGTATCTTTATATATTACATTATGATTGAAACTAGCTGTAGAAAAAATATTTATTTTTTCATTTTTATAATTTATAAATGTTGAAATACCGTCATTTCCAGGTGTCCCTCCGTGAACTTCAATGGTACCATTATAACCTTCATTTACTTTCTTTTTTAATAAAATATTTAATATACCACCTCCGCTTTCGGCATCAAAATTAGCAGATTGGTAAATTATTTCAACCTTGCTAATCGAATTTGCCGGAATTAGACTTAAAATAGCTCCATTGTTTTTAAGCCCTCCGTATGGTTTGCCGTTTACTAATACCGAAGCCTTCTTACCTCTAATATAAATATTTCCTTGTCCATCAACTCTTACAGTTGGTGTATTTTCTAATACTGTTATCGCATTTCCACCAATATTCCCAATATCTTTAGATGCGTTATAAACTTTTTTACCAAACTTATATTCAAGTAATTTGGTTTCAGTAATAAGTTCAACTTCGTCTAGGTTCACAATATCTTGATCCAATTCAATAGTTCCCAAATCAATATCTTGATTTACATTTAAAGTTTGGATTATAAATGGTTTAAAGGATAAGGAGCCAACAATACAGTAATATTTTCCTTTAGGGGTTTCTATTTCAAAATAACCATCTTTATTGGTAATATCGCCAATAATTTCCTGGGTAATGATATCCTGTAAAGTAACGGTAATAAATTGCAAGGGTGTATGGGTAACTGCATCTCGTACAGTACCAGATATAATAAAACGTTCATTAGCTTCTTGGCTTATTATACTGAGGGAGGCCAAGCTAAAAAATAGAACTAAAAGCAATTTCATTTTACACAATGATAGAATCGAGTAAAAGTATGGGTTTAATTATTTATAAAAAATAGTGGTTATTAGGTATATTTTTAACTAACCATTAACCCTTAGAATTTATAGAATTTCTATTTATCAATAGCTCGTTGAATATTTGTATATAATTGATTTATAGATAGTTACAGAATGTCGCTTAGGTGTAGTAACTCGTTGACATTCAAAATTTCAATTCATAATTCAACATTCATAACTCAAAATTACACGAAGTGTTGATTTATAGCAAGGACAGTATTGTTTCTGGAGGTCTACCAATTACTGCTTTATCATTATGTATAACGATTGGTCTTTCAATTAATTTTGGGTATTTCACTAGAGCTTTGATAACCTGGTCATTACTAAGTTTTTTTCCTTTAAAATTTTCTTTCCAGATAGTTTCATTTTTTCTGACTAGAGCCAAAGGTTCTATTTTTAATTTATTTAAAATATCCTTAATTTCAATTTCAGAGATTGGAGTTTTTAAATATTCGATAATTTCAAAATCGACCTTAGCTTCTTTTAAAATAGCCAAACCTTGCCTGCTTTTACTACACTTAGGGTTATGTAATATTTTCATTGATTTTTGAATTAATTTTAGCTTGTAAAGATAATATTTATAATTAGGTTTGATTTTAAGAAATAATATTATTTTTTAATTAATCTGAATCTAATATCATATATCTATATTGTCTGGTTTATATTTGCATCATGATAATAACCGATACCCATACTCATTTATATAGTGAGCAATTCAATGCAGATAGAGATGAAGTAATGCAAAGGGCTTTTAACAATAAGGTATCCAGATTTTTTATTCCAGCCATAGACTCTTCCTATTATGAATCTATGTTTGCATTAGAAAAAAAGTACCCCAATAATATTTTTTTAATGACTGGGCTACATCCTACTTCTGTTAAAGAAAATTATAAAGAAGAATTAGAACTGGTTAAAAGCTTAATACAAGAAAGAAAATTTTATGCCATAGGTGAAATAGGTATTGATTTGTATTGGGATAAAAGCTTTTTACAGCAACAGCAAGATGCATTTAAAACACAAATTAATTGGGCTAAAGAAAATAAATTACCAATTGCAATACATTGTAGAGATGCTTTTGATGAGATATTTGAAATATTAGAGGCTGAAAAAGACAGTAAATTATTTGGAGTTTTTCATTGTTTTACAGGAGATATTAAGCAAGCAAAACAAGCTATTGATTGTGGTATGAAACTAGGAATAGGCGGTGTTGTGACTTTTAAAAATGGCAAGATCGATCAGTTTTTAAATGAAATTCCATTGCGTCACATTTTGTTGGAAACCGATGCACCTTATTTGGCGCCTACACCTTATAGAGGCAAAAGAAATGAAAGTAGTTATATTGTTAATGTTGTAAATAAATTAGCAGATGTATACAGTGTAACTCCTAAAAAAATTGCTGAGCAAACTACAAAGAACTCAAAAGACTTATTTGGAATTTAATAGATATGAATGAAGGATTAGACTATACATTTTATAAAACTCCAATGGGGATTGCCAAAATATGTGGAAACACTGATGGGATTCATTCGATTACTGTAATAGATGATGATAAAGAAATCACAAAAAATATTCCCGATTCTTTAAAGGCATGTGTTATACAATTGGATGAATATTTTAAAAATATGAGAACCGAATTTGATTTGAAATTAAACCCTCAAGGCACTGAATTTCAAAAAAGAGTTTGGCAAGAGCTGCAAATGATTCCATTTGCTAAAACAACAACATATTTAAATCAATCCAAAAAAATGGACAATATAAAAGCAATTAGAGCTATAGCAGCAGCCAATGGTAAAAACCCAATTTGGATAATAATTCCATGCCATAGGGTGCTTGGTAGTGATGGCTATTTAACAGGATATGCAGGTGGAATTTGGCGAAAGAAATGGTTGTTAGAACATGAAAACCCAACAAATCAAACCTCTTTATTTTAAATAAATATACTAATTGTAATTCTTTATTTTTTTCTTCTATTTTTGTCAACAGAATTGATGGTTTTGAAAAAGAATTTTTTAGTTTTTTTATGTTTCTTAATTGGCTTTGTTGCCTTTGGACAAAACAGGCCTAAAGATTTAAAAACTAAAATGTTTCAAATTTCAAAGGATACCATTCGAATAGATTCTCTTAGTATTCATCCAAATTATTTTAAAGTATACAACAATAAGGGGCAGGAAATAGATACTTTGTTTTATAAAGTAGATTTTGTAAAAGCTAGATTGATTTTAAGCAGTGATTTTAATAGTTCGATCGATACTATTAAGGTGGTATATAAGTCCTTACCAGAATTTCTAACAAAAAAGTATGTGGCATTTGATAAAGAGTTGATTGTTCCACAAGCTACAGACGAATCTCGGCTATTTAGTTATCAAACTAAAACTAAAAATAATAATTTCAAACCCTTCGAAGGATTATATACAAGTGGTAGTTTATCTAGAGGAGTAACAATAGGTAACAACCAAGATGCGGTGGTAAATTCTAATTTTAACTTGCAAATTGAGGGTAAATTATCAAAAGATGTTGGTATTCGAGCGTCAATTACCGATAATCAAATACCCCTGCAAGAAGGTGGATTTACGCAAAGACTCGATGAGTTTGATAGGGTGTATATGGAGTTGTTTAGTAAGAACTGGTCATTAAGAGCGGGAGATATTGATTTGATGAATACAAATAGCTATTTGATGAGGTTTCAGAAAAAAATATCGGGAGTTTCAATAAATGCCAAGCTAGATCACGATGTGGGCCAAACCAATGTATTTGCCTCAGGGGCATTGGTTAAAGGTAAATTTAATAGTTTTAAATTCAATGGTATTGATGGAAATCAAGGTCCATATAAGATTTTTGGTCCAGATAATGAGCAATTTATTTTAATGATATCGGGTAGTGAAAGGATATATGCCAATGGTGCATTGTTAAAAAGAGGCGAGAATTTTGATTATATTATTGATTATAATAGAGCCGAAATAACTTTTACCACAATTTATATAGTTACATCTAATTTGAGATTTACTATTGAATATCAAATTGCCGATAGGAATTATACGCGTTTTTTAACTTATGATGGTGCCGAATTCAAGACGGATAAGCTAAAGGTTGGAGTTAAATATTACAACGAATCAGATTCGAAAAACAAGAACATTCAGCAAGACCTTAACGAAGAACAAAAACAGATTCTAGCAAATGCAGGAGATGATCAGTCTAAAATGATAGCACCTTCCGCTGTACCTACTGTATATGCTGATAATAAAATTTTGTATAAAAAAATCATCAATAATATTATTGAAATTTTTGAGTATTCAACCAACCCAAATGACAATTTATATCAAGTTAGTTTTAGTTTTGTAGGTGAGAATAAAGGAGATTACATAATAAAAACTTCTTTAGCAACAGGTAGAGTATATGAGTTTGTTAGTGAAATTAGTAATGTAAAACAGGGTGCATACCTTCCTGTAATTCAATTGGTAGCTCCGGAGAGCTTGCAAATAATAAGTATAGATGCCGATTACAACCCTAGTGAAAACGCAATTTTCAAATCAGAAATTGCGTTTAGTGCTAAAAACCAAAATTTATTTTCAAACATGGATAATGAAGATAATAATGGTTTTGCTACAAAACTAAAATGGCAACAGGGTTTGATCAATAAAAAATGGCAGTTAAAAAGTAATTTAGATTATGAATACATTGATGCAAATTTTAATACGATTGAAAGAATTCGAAATGTTGAATTTTCAAGAGATTGGAATATAGATGATTTTAATTTTCAAAATAATCAAAAGCAGCAATTTATAGTTGCGGGATTCCATCTAAAAAATGATAGTATTGGCAGTATAAATTACAATTATGAAAATTTAGTATTAGGTGAAGATTACAAAGGAAATAAACACCGTTTGCTAGCCAATATTAAATTAAAGAACACGATTATTGTAACAGAGTCTAGTGTTTTAGACAATAAAGATGCTTTTGAAGAAAATAGATTTTACAGATCTTATAGTAAAGTGGTACATCAATTTAGAAATAAATGGATGGGTGCCAAGTACAATTATGAAAACAACCAACGTAGGGAAAAGGCCACCCAAAATTTAACAAGTTTTAGTCATAAATTTTCTGAAGTGGAAGGTTTTTTGGGAATTGGAGATTCTACAAAAGTATTTGCTGAATTTGGTTATAATTATCGCCTAACAGATAGTGTTCAAAATACAAATTTAGAAAATGTAAGTAAGGCAAATACTTATTATTTAAAATCGAAATTAATTCAAAATAAGAATACTGATTTGGCTCTGTTTGTAAATTATAGATCTGTAAAGAACATTTTGATAGATGACGAAGAAACACTAAACTCAAGAGTGACCTACAGTCAAAGATTATTTAAGAATTTTATAAGTCTGCAAACACTTTATGAAACTTTGGCAGGTAATTTACCACAACAAGAATTTACTTATGTAGAAGTTGAACCAGGTAAAGGGTTTTATGAATGGATTGACTTTAACGGAAACGAAATTCAGGAATTGGATGAATTTGTAATTGCACAATTTCAAGATCAGGCAAAATTTGTACGGGTTTTATTACCTACCGTCAATTTTATTAAAACAAACCAAAACAAATTTAGCCAGTCCGTTTCTTTTAATGCGAGTTCATGGAAAAACAGTAGTGGTTTTAAAAGATACTTGTCACATTTTAGTGATCAGGCGTATTTTTTAATTAATTCAAAAACCAAGAGAAATAAAGATCAATTGAATTTAAACCCTTTTAATTTTGATGAGAGTAATTTGTTAGACCTCGATTTAAATATTAAAAATAGTTTATTTTTTAATAGAGGTATTCAAAAGTACAGTATGATTTACACCTATATAAATTCTAGAAAAAAATCAATTTTTATTTTTGGAGATCAGGATGTTAAACTACAAACACACCAATTTCAATTTATCAATAAGTTTGGTGATTTTTGGTTACTAGAAGCCATAAGTGGATTTAGTAAAAGTGCAAGTAGCTCAGCTAGTTATGCCAATAGAAATTATAGATTGGATAATATTAATATGCAACCAAAGATTTCCTATTTGTACAGCAAAAATTCTCGTTTAGAGGCTTTTTACACTTTTAAAAATAAAGAAAATAAATTATCAAATTTTGAAACTTTACAAATGCACGTTTTTGGTGCGAACTACCAATATGCCAACAGTCAGAAAATTTCTATAAACACCAATATAAATTTGTATTTCAATGCATTTGAAGGCAATCAAAATTCACCTGTAGCATTTCAAATGTTGGAAGGTTTACAACCGGGAACAAATTTAACGTGGCTGTTGAATTTGCAAAAAAGACTCACTTCTTACTTAGATCTAAATATCAATTATTTTGGAAGAAAATCTGAAAATTCTAAAACAATACATTCTGGTTCTATGCAATTAAGAGCCAGTTTCTAACCAAGGCGTCGGGTAGCCCTAAACTACCATATACCTAAAGATTTACATTTTTTGTAACCAGTTGCCTATTGACACATCATTGGAAATAATGTTTTTTAATTCACTAATTTTCACTCTTTCTTGTTGCATGGTGTCTCTGTGACGTATCGTAACAGTATTATCATTTTTTGTGTCATGATCTACTGTGATACAAAATGGAGTTCCTACTGCATCTTGTCGTCTATATCTTCTGCCAATTGCATCTTTTTCATCATAACTAACGTTAAAATTAAATTTTAATTCGTCTATAATTTTTCCGGCAATTTCAGGTAGACCATCTTTTTTAATCAAGGGTAGTATTGCAGCTTTTGTAGGTGCTAATACTGATGGCAGTTTTAATACGATTCTTTCAGATCCGTCTTCTAACACTTCATTTTGAAGTGATGTTGCGAATACTGCTAAGAACATACGATCTAATCCAATAGATGTTTCTACTACATAAGGCACATAACTTTTATTGAGTTCATGGTCAAAGAATTGTAATTTTTTACCCGAATGCTCTTCATGTGCTTTTAAATCGAAATCAGTTCTGGAATGTATTCCTTCTAATTCTTTAAAACCAAATGGGAAATTAAATTCAATATCGGCAGCAGCATTGGCATAATGCGCCAATTTATCATGATCGTGAAAACGATAGTTATCTTTTCCTAAGCCCAATGATAAATGCCATTTTAAGCGTTCTTCTTTCCAATGTTTATACCACTTTATCTCTTCTCCAGGGCGTACAAAAAATTGCATTTCCATTTGTTCAAATTCACGCATTCTAAAAATAAATTGTCTTGCAACTATTTCATTTCTAAACGCTTTACCTGTTTGTGCTATACCAAACGGAATTTTCATTCGTCCAGTTTTCTGTACACTGGCAAAATTCACAAATATACCTTGAGCTGTTTCCGGTCTTAAATAAAGATCCATAGCTGTTTCGGCTGAGGCACCTATTTTTGTACCAAACATCAAGTTGAATTGCTTGACATTTGTCCAATTTTTTGAACCAGAAACCGGACAGGCAATTTCTAATTCTTCAATTAAGTTTTTTATATCAGCTAGGTCTTCATTTTCCAATGACCTTCCCATACGACTTAAAATTTCATCGCGTTTTGAGAAGTATTTAACCACTCTAGGGTTTGTGCTAATAAATTCGTCTTTATTAAAAGATTCACCAAAACGTTTTGCTGCTTTTTTAATTTCTTTTTGTGCTTTTAGGTTTAGCTTTTCAGCATAATCTTCAATTAGAACATCTGCTCTATATCTTTTTTTAGAATCTTTATTATCTATTAAAGGATCATTAAAGGCATCGACATGTCCTGAAGCTTTCCATGTAGTTGGATGCATAAAAATAGCAGCATCGAGACCCACAATATTTTCGTGCATTTGCACCATTGCCTTCCACCAGTATTCTCGAATATTTTTTTTGAGTTCAACTCCATTTTGGGCATAATCATAAACGGCACTTAAACCGTCATAGATTTCACTTGATTGGAAAACATAACCATATTCTTTGGCATGTGATATTACTTTTTTTAATTTATCTTCTTGATTTTTCAAAAGTTTTGATTTTTATTATTAGTAAATAAATGAATAAACAGATTGAAAATTATTTAAACCTGCCATCCTATAGAAAATTATTTTTACCAATGATGGTTTCATTCGACAAAAATATATAATTTAAAGTGGAAGTAATAAAAAAAGGAAACACATTTTGTGTTTCCTTTTGATATGTTTTAAAATACTATTTTTTATAAGCCTAAAAACGAATCACTCAATTCTAATTTAGCACTCCCAACCAATTGGCCATCTACGTATACTTCAATTGGATAAGACCCTTTTTCGTATTTTTCACCTTTTCTTTCCACAAGCATTACTACTTCAAGATCAGAATTTTCATAATTTACAATAGTTTGATCTGTGTATTTTGCTTCTGTACCATTTTTAAGTACAAAGGTTCCTTTTGCATTAATTACTTGTCCGTTAGGATTTTTTAATACAATATAAGCTTCTTTATCTCCCGGCGTTGCAATTTCATTTTCCATCAATCTGAAAACTACTTTAAATGCATCTGTTTTTTGTGCCTTGTTCGTTTCTGTATATTTACCGTTCGAACGCATTTTCATTGCGGTTACCTTAACATTTTCAACATTTATAGCACCACCAATTTCAACTTTTTTTGCCAAAACCATATTTTGTGCAACTAAAGTATCGTTAAAGTTGGTTTGAATGACCAATTGTGTGTTGATACTATCTTTTTCTTCCGTAAGTAAATTGTTTGATAACCTCAAAGAGTCTACTTCGTCTAACAATCGATCATTAGTAGCCTTTAAATTGGCAACTTGACCACGATAGCGTCGTAAAGTACTATAATTAATCTTTTTCAAATCCTTAACAGAATCTTTAAATGCTATAATTTTTTCCTTTTCAATGCTTAATGAATCTGATAAACTAGTGTTTTGAGCAATAGCAATATCATATTTTTCTTCCATTGCGGTTAAATTCCCAATGATTTGCTCCTTTTCTTCTTGTAAAAATTTGGTGGCTTCTTTATGGTCATTGTTGTTATAAAAAGTATAACCAATTAGAGCAAATAATAGTACTGTAAGCGCAATTATTAAAACTTTGTTGTTTGAAGATTTATTAGTTTCTTCCATAAGGCTTGAATTTACATTTTAGATTAATCTTAACTTATTTAACGTAAAAAAATAGAAAAATTGTACACCTATTCATTTTTTATTAACAAATAGAAGTAAAGCTTTTTTATAAAATATTAAACGCCATAAATTTAATAATTATAATGCAATATCCTTTAAAAAATATATTTAATTTATTTTTTCCAGAATTGTGTTTGATTTGCAATAGGTCACTAATAATTTCAAAACAATTAATTTGTGTTTCGTGCAGGTCGAATTTACCAGTTACCAATTTTTGTGATTGGAGCCCAAATGAAGTAGAAAAGTCATTTTATGGTAGAGTAGATATTATTTCAGGAACTTCTTTATTATATTTTAATCGAAAAGGAAATGTGCAAAAATTAATTCATCAGCTCAAATATAAAAAACAACAAAAAGTAGGTTTATTTTTAGGTAATTGGTTGGGTGAAGCAATGATTAATAGTGAGAGATTTAAAGAACTCGATGCTATAATTCCTGTTCCACTACATAAAAACAAACTTAAAAAAAGAGGCTACAATCAAGTAACTACTTTTGGTATAAGTTTATCGAAGAGCTTGAAAATTCCTTTGCTTGAAAATATTTTGATCCGTGTATCTAAAACCCAAACCCAAACACTAAAGAGTCGATTTGACAGATCCAAAAACATGAATGAAAATTTTGAATTAATTGATACGGAAAGACTTAAAAACAAGCATATACTCTTAATTGACGATATAATTACCACAGGAGCAACTTTAGAAGCTTGTTGTATACAACTTTATTTTACCAAAAATATTAAAATAAGTATAGCTACAATGGCATATACCTTATAATTTAACTTCAAAAAATTTTAAATTTCGAAAAAAATAATTGTTAATTTGTAATAAATTTTGGTGTATGAATTTTATCTGCTTACAGATTCGCTTTATTTTTATAATGACAGTATTGATTTTTATTGTATCAAGTTGTGCCAGAAGAGGTAGACCAGAAGGAGGGCCTAAAGATGAAGACAAACCTATTATGGTAAAAACGGATCCAGAGTTTAAAAGCATACATTTTGATGCGGATGAGATAAAAATATATTTCGATGAATATATCAAATTAAAAGATGTGAATTCGCAATTAATTATCTCGCCACCGTTGAAATATCCGCCTATTATTTCGCCTCAGGGTACGCCAAGTAAGCGAATAACAATTAGAATAAAAGACACTTTACAAGAGAACACAACATATACGTTTAATTTTGGTCAAAGTGTGATAGACAATACAGAAGGTAATATTCTAGAAAACTTCAAGTATATTTTTTCTACAGGAGATTATATTGATTCTTTAGAGGTAAAAGGAAGGATAAAAGATGCTTTCGATCTAGAAATGCTAGAGAGTCCAACTTTAATGTTATATCCTATAAATGAAAAATTTAAAGATTCTATAATATTTAGCGAAAAACCAATGTATGTTGGTAGTACAATAGATAGTGTTAACTGGAATATCAGCAATATTAAAGAAGGTAAATATTTGTTAGTAGCATTAAATGACAATAGTAAGAATTATAAGTACGACCCCAAAGAAGATAAAATTGGTTTTCAAACGAATTATATAACTGTGCCAAAAGATACAAGTTATAATATGACACTTTTCAAAGAAATTTTACCATTTAAACTTCCGTCAAAACCTAAAGAATTAACAAAAGGGCATATCATTTTTGGTTATGAGGGTGACCCCAAAGACTTTGAAGTAAAACCAATTTCCGAAACGAAATCTGATTTTAAATCATATACTTATTTTGATAAACAAAAAGATACTTTGCATTATTGGTTTCTTAATTATGATAAAGATTCAATTTTAATGACTATTTCTAAAAAAATAAT
>CAYPHN010000030.1:17372-18328 GCA_964410265.1 uncultured Flavobacteriaceae bacterium
TTAAAATTAAAGTCAAAGAGTTTAGCAGAAGAATTAGATACAGTTAAAATTAAATTGAAGTCAGATGAAATTGATTCTTTAAAAATAAGTGCTTCAGTTAGTGGCGTATTGCACCTGAGAGATACATTGAAAATAGCCAGCAATGTACCAATGATTAAAATAGATACATCGAAAATAACTTTTATAGATAAAGATTCTTTACCTGTAATATATAATGCTTTGTTCACTAAAAACAGAAATAGAATACTATTTAATTTTACTAAGAAAGAGCAAAATAAATATAGAGTAGATCTTTTACCAGGAGCAGTTACTGATATTTATGGCGTAGAAAATGATAGTTTAAAAGTTGAATTTGCAACAAAAAAATCTACAAATTATAGTGCTTTATTTTTAACTATAGACAATGTAAAAAGTTACCCAATAATAATAGAACTAATTGATAATCGTGGTAATGCAATTGTTCAAAAATATGCAGATGAACCTAGAGAATATAAATTTTTGAATTTATTGCCCGCTAAATATAAAATCAGAATAATATACGACACGAATAATAATAAAAAATGGGATACAGGTAATTTTTTATTAAAACAACAACCAGAAGAAGTTTATTATTTTGACAATATAATTGATGCAAAGGCAAATTGGGCATTAATAGAGCCATTTACCATAAATTAAATAATGTTAAAATTTTAGACCGAACACAGTCCATCAATGTGCAAAAAAGCACATATTATCTATTTTGATAACTTACCTGTAACTTTGCTATAACAATAACAGGAACGGTTAAACAAACCTTTAAAAACATTGGTGCTCTAAAGCCCATAACTCAGTTTAGGTAAGCATACTATTAGATTATCTATTGGTGACCTAGATCCCTTATGATAGAATATTCCTTTTTTAAGTAGGGTCTGCTGAAAAACTAAATCACTAGCCTTAGTTTCTTATTTATCAATATA
>CAYPHN010000031.1:0-18301 GCA_964410265.1 uncultured Flavobacteriaceae bacterium
ATTCGCCTAAAAAACAAAGCTTTTGGTATTTAATTATAAGTCCTTTTTTAAATCTAAAACAAGTGCCTTTAAATAAAACAAAAAATAAACAATGAAAACAGTACTCATCACAGGATCCAGCAAAGGTATTGGATTAGAAACATCTCTAACATTTGGGCGTACAGGCTACAAGGTTTTTGCCACCATGCGAAGCCCAGAAAAGGCACAAGCATTAAGAGAAACTATAGAAAATGAATCGCTAAATATTAGCATTTCAAAAATGGATGTGGATAATGACGATTCTGTTAACCAATGTATTGGCACCATACTTCAAGAGGTTGGAACTATTGATTTATTGGTTAATAATGCAGGAATTGAACGTCACGATTCTGTTGAATGTGACTTTGGATTGAATGCAAGACTAGAAATTGAAATCAAATCATGAATAAGTTACAAATAAAATCTACCCGTATAGAATCTATTGATTTGTTACGTGGTGTTGTCATGGTAATTATGGCTTTAGACCATGTGCGAGATTATTTTCATTATGGTGCCTTTTTTATTGACCCAACCAACTTAGAAACAACAACACCCTTTTTATTTTTTACAAGGTTTATTACACATTATTGTGCCCCAGCATTTGTATTCTTAGCCGGTACATCAGCCATGTTATACGGCAGTAAAAAAAAGAAACTGGAGCTTTTTAAATTCTTATTCACTCGTGGTATATGGCTTATTTTTTTAGAAATATTTGTTAATAATTTGATTTGGACCTTCGATATAACATACAGTTTTCCAATACTTCAGGTTATTTGGGCCATAGGTTTTAGTATGGTTTGTTTATCTTTTCTGATTCATTTACCAAAAAAAGTAATTTTAATTATTGGTCTTCTGTTGGTTGCTACCCATAATTTATTAGATGGAATCGTAGTGCAAGGAACAAGCATCAAAGCAATTATATGGTATCTACTCCATCAACCTGCAGAAATTGCTTTTGGAGAAAATTCGACACTTTATATTGGATATCCTGTTATTCCATGGATTGGATTGATGGCTCTTGGTTATTGTTTTGGTTCATTATATAAAAAAGACTTTAATGCTGAAGTCAGAAAAAAGTGGTTGCTAATTATGGGATTTGGTGCAATTATACTTTTCCTTATTATAAGAGGAATTAATATTTATGGTGATCTGGTTCCTTGGTCCACACAAAGAAATGATATTTATACATTTTTATCTTTTTTCAATGTGACAAAGTACCCGCCTTCGCTCTCCTATTTATTAATTACAATGGGACCATCATTACTCTTTTTATATTTTTTTGAAAATACAAAAAACAAATTGACATCTTTTTTTCTGGTTTTTGGTAGAGTCCCTCTCTTCTATTATTTTTTACATGTTTTAGTAATTCATGTTTTTGCAACTAGTTGGAATAGTTTTATTTGGTGGCAACTGGCAAGACATGATTTTAAGTGCAGATGCTTGGAATACTGGAAAACTGGCTACTTATGGTTATTCTCTTTGGGTTGTTTACCTAGTTTGGGTAGTGATTATATTACTATTATATCCATTATCTAAAAAATATATGATTTACAAAGCCAATAATAAAGATAAATGGTGGCTAAGTTACTTATAACCCTAAAATAAAATATGAAAAATTACAATTCACACCTCGAAGCTTTTTTATATTGGGAAAAAACTTGTCCTGATAAAAATTTTTTAATTCAACCGCTACAAGATAAAGTTGTTAAATACACTTACAAACAGGCTGGTGAAGAAATTAGGAAAATAGCCTCGACCATTAAAAAATACAAGCTACCAAAACAAAGCCATATCGCCTTATTATCTTTGAATTGTGCTCATTGGGTAATGGCTGATATTGCTATTATGATGACAGGGCGGCA
Organism: uncultured Flavobacteriaceae bacterium; assembly: GCA_964410265.1. Taxonomy (GTDB): domain Bacteria; phylum Bacteroidota; class Bacteroidia; order Flavobacteriales; family Flavobacteriaceae; genus Lutimonas. Next base: position 1,881 of record CAYPHN010000031.1, read on the forward strand.
TGTATCCATTCCTATTTACCCCACCTTAAATTCCGGTACTGTCAATACTATTTTAACGCATAGTGAATCGAAGATTATTATCGTTGGTAAAGTTGCTAATTTCGACTCTGTTAAACCGGGAATCACTGATATACCTATAATAAGTGTTAACCTCTATGGCATAAACGATGGGCTTAGCTGGGAAGAATTGGTACGTACCAATGTACCTTTACAGGAGTTTTCTATGCCTAAAAAAGAAGATCTACTTACCATAATTTACACTTCCGGAACAACCGGCACTCCAAAAGGTGTGATGCACACGGTTGGTAATTTTGTAGAAAGTTCAACAGTTCTTCTAAGTGTTATTGATGTTCCTAAAAATTCTAGGTCATTTTCTTATCTTCCCTTGGCACATGTGGCAGAACGTATAGGGGCAATGAATTCTCTTTTTTTGGGCTCCAGTATTTCTTTTTTCCATTCTTTAGAAACCTTTGCATCAGATCTTGAAAAAACCCAACCCCATATCTTCTTTGCCGTACCCAGAATATGGTGTAAATTTCAAGAAAAAAATTTAGCAAGTGTACCACAAAAGAAACTGGATTTTCTTTTAAAAATTCCCATAATTAATGGTATCCTCAAAAATAAATTTAAGCAAAAACTCGGACTTAAAGAATCCGTTTATATTTTATCTGGGGCAGCTCCTTTGGCAAAAAGTTTGGTACTGTGGTTTGAAACTATTGGTGTGACCATTCACCAGGTTTATGGTATGACAGAAGATAGTGTGGTTTCACATTTTAATTTAGTAGGAGAAAACAAACCGGGTACGGTTGGTAGAGCTTTACCGGGTGTACAAACAAAGCTATCGGAAGAAGGAGAAATATGTATCAAAAATAATTGTTTGATGAAAGGGTAATAAGGCTCCAGAGATCACTGCAGAAGTTTTTGACAAAGAAGGCTATTTGCGAACAGGTGATATTGGTGAATATGATGAGGAAGGTTATTTAACGATTACCTCAAGAGTAAAAGACCAGTTTAAAACAGACAAAGGTAAATATATATCACCTGCACCTATCGAATTAGAAATCTCTAAAAACGAAAATATCGAACAAATTTGTATTGTAGGCTCAGGAATTCCACAACCCATCGCTTTGGTTAACTTATCGGAAATTGGCAAAGCTAATTCTAAAGAAAAAGTGAGAGAAAGCTTAACCAATGCTATCCATAAAATAAACCCAACTTTAGAAAAACACGAGAAAATTGAAAAAGTGGTAATCGTAAAACAAGATTGGACCGTTGAAAATGGTTTTTTAACGCCAACCTTAAAATTAAAACGAAACAAAATTGAAAAAGATTTGAAACAGCATTATATAAAATGGTTTAGTTGTAAAGAAAAAATTGTTGACCAATTGGTGGAGTTTAGTGTTTAGCAAATAGATTACCGCGTCACTCCAAAAAAGGAGTTCCTCGTAATGACAAAACAAAAGAACATCCATGACAAATGAAGATTAAATTATTAATAAAATTATTAATATCTTGTAGAACAGATAAGTACTACTAACTAATCTATTCAATTTCTTCTATACAATATGAAGCAATTTACTTTTGTAGTTTAACATTTAAATCAAATATGATGATAAAAAATATAATTTACATTGGCATTTTTATTTTATTATTTTCTTGTAAAAAAACACAAGCTCCCAATCAGGATTATTTAGGTGTTGTAGATATTGCAATAACCGGTAATGAGATAGCACAACCTTTTTTTGAAAAAGGACTTTTATTATTACACAGTTTTGAATATGAAGATACCCGTGATGAATTTCAAAAGGCAATAGAATTAGATAAAAATATGGCTATGGCTTACTGGGGAAAAGCCATGACTTATAACCATGGTTTATGGTCGCAACAAAACTTTGAAGAGGCCACTGTTACTTTAAACGAATTAAAAAAAATTGAAAATATCAACGCGCTATCCGAGCTTGAACAAGACTTTATTAAAGCAGTACGAGTTTTATATAGTGCGAATAAAGCAAAAAAAGAAAGAGATCAGGATTATGCAGATTATATGAAAAAACTATACGAAAAATACCCTGACAATCATGAAGTTGCAGCTTTTTATGCCCTATCTCTTCTCGGTTCTGTACCAGATGGTAGAGATGAAAAAATTTACGGAAAAGGAGCCTTAATTGCACAAGGAATTATTGAAGAAAATTCGAATCATCCAGGTGCCTTGCATTATCTCATCCATTCATATGATGACCCACAGCATGCTAACCTAGCATTAGATGCTGCTTATTCTTATGCCAAAGTTGCTCCCGATGCCAGCCATGCTTTACATATGCCTTCTCATATATTTGTTGCCATGGGTATGTGGGATGAAGTTGTAAAAAGCAACGAAAATTCTTACCAGGCAAGTGTAAACAGAATGGAAGGAAAAAAATTGGATAATGATGCTAGAGGTTACCATGCTTTTCACTGGTTAGAATACGGGTATTTTACAGCAGAATAGATTCGAGGATGCAAAAAAACTGGTAAATGATCTGCTTATTTACAACAGTGAAAAACCCTCAAAACGATCTAGAACCTATTTGGTTTATTTAAAAGGCACCTATTTGGCTGAAACCAACCAATGGAATGGAGATATCGCCAACATACAAGTAAATGTTGAAGACCTAAACCTTTCTACACGTTCGCAATACGATTTTTTAGAAGGTATGAAAGCCTTTAATAATAATGATACACTTATACTTTCAAAAAGCATTGCATCCATACAAAAAGATTACGATAAAGAATCTTATTTGGTTACCTATAACAATGCGGCTTTTTGCTCGAGTGCAGACAGAGATGAAACTTCACCCTCTATGTTAACCGAAACAAAAGTTAGATTAAACCAACTTTTGGGTTTGCAAGCCTGGTTAAAAAATGAGGAGAAACTTACTGAAAAATATTTAGTCCAATCCATCGAGTTGGACGAAAGTTTGAGCTATAGCTATGGTCCGCTGGTTATTAAAAAACCTACACACGAGCTCTATGCCGATTGGTTGTTATCTCAAAACAGAATAGAAGATGCGAATAAACAATTCCAGCTCACTTTAAAAAGAGCGCCGAAAAGAAGATTGGCTTTAGAGGGTATTAAAATAAGTCAGGCCATTTAATTCTTTGATTTATCTATGATCAACTTCTTTAGAAAAAAGCGTAAAAAACTAGCCGATGATAACAAAGTAATAAAATACGGACGCTACGCCATTGGCGAAATTGTATTGGAAGTGATTGGGATTTTAATTGCCTTTGCTTTCCCCCAACCCCTAAAGGGGAGGCAATGCTCCCTTCTAACCATTAAAATTAAAATCAATTATTTATGAAAAAAGATTGGCTTAAAATAAATGGGATGCATGAAGGAGCATCACCAAAAATATTTGACTTTGCTTCAAGACTTAGAGCAAACATGACATTGCCTGAAAAAATATTATGGGAATATTTAAAAAACAAACCCCATGGTTTTAAATTTAGACGACAACATCCTATTGGAAGATATGTACTAGATTTTTACTGTCATAAAAAGAGAATATCTATCGAAATAGACGGTAAAAATCATAATCAATTAGACCAAATTGTAAATGATGTTGAAAGAACAGGGTATTTGAATCGACTAGTTATCAATGAAATATGATTTAAAAATGAAGAAGTACTACATGATATAGACAAAATAAAACTGAATATAAAAAATGAGTTAATTCAAGGTAAAAATCTCTCCCCTTTAGGGGTAGGGGACTTAAAAGCAAAAACTATATAAAAATGATCAACTTCTTCAGAAAAACAAGAAAAAAACTCTCAGACAATAACCAGGCAATAAAATATACTCGTTACGCTATTGGTGAAATAGTATTGGTGGTGATTGGTATTTTAATAGCACTACAAATTAATAATTGGAATGAAACAAAAAAAGCGAAAACCAAAGAGCTTCATTATCTAACGAATATAAAAAATGATTTACAACTTAATATCAAAGAAATACAAGACTATATTGAAATTAGAACAGCTCGTATAGTATCTTCTAATATTATAATTGAACATTTTGAAGGAGAACCATTAGTCAATCTAAGTGAATTTAATAGTCATATTATAAATATCTATACTTGGAGAAAATTCTATCAGATCAACAATACATTCCAAGAATTAACTAATTCTGGGAATCTTGCATTAATTTCAAATGATTCTATCAAAAACACCTTGTTAAATCTCGAAACACTTTATAAAAAATTGAAATATGAAGAAGAGCATTTTCGCTATGATGCTGAGATAATGTTATATGAACCCAGCTATAAAATATTAGATTTAAATCCGGTAGTTAAAAAGTATACCTATCAAGTAAGCAATGGGCAAGCAGGGGAAGATGTAAAATTACCAAGAGCAAATTTTGAATTAATGCTGAAAGATTTAAATCAAAAAAACGGGTTTGTAATGGCAACATATGAGTTTTCTTTTATGAACCAACAGCTTGAAGTCATGAAAACAATTTCCGAAGGCTTAATCACATTAATTGAAACTGAAATTAAAAAATAATATTTATATTTTGCATTAGAGTAGCAATTTTTATACTATTTTTGCTATTCAACAAGTGTAATCATTATGATAAATAGATTAATTATTCAACAAATAGACGAGAAAATTAATGACAAAAAAGTGATTATTATATTAGGACCCCGACAAGTAGGTAAAACAACACTTTTAAAAAATCATTTTACAAATGCCAATACCTTGCTATTGAATGGCGATGATGCAGATGTTAGGTTACAGCTATCTAATACTTCAAGTACTTATCTAAAACAACTTATTGGCAGATATAAAAGAGTAATTATAGACGAGGCACAACGCATAGAAAATATTGGACTTACACTTAAAATATTACACGATCAACTTCCTGAAATAAAAGTAATTGCTACCGGCTCTTCTGCTTTTGAATTAGCCAACGAAATTAACGAGCCGCTTACAGGCCGAAAATGGGAATTTAATATGTGGCCTCTTAGCATGGAAGAAATGATTCAACACAACACTTTACTCGAAGAATCACGTTTACTAGACCATAGAATTATTTATGGTTGGTATCCAGATGTTATTAACAACCCGGGAAATGAAAAAGAGATTCTAACTCAACTATCTGATAGTTATTTATACAAAGACATATTAACTTGGGAAGACATTAAAAAACCACAAAAATTAGAAGCTTTAGTACAAGCATTGGCATTTCAAATTGGGCAACAAGTTTCATACCACGAATTAGGACAAATTATTGGCTTAAACAACGAAACGGTTCAGCGCTATATTAATTTACTAGAAAAAGCATTTATAATATTCAGGTTGCCAAGTTTAAGTAGAAACCTTCGTAACGAGCTTAAAAAAAGTCGAAAAATTTATTTTTATGATGTGGGGATTAGAAACGCTGTGATTAAAAATTGGAATTCGGTCGGCTTACGTCAAGATATTGGTGCTTTATGGGGAAATTTTTTAATTGTAGAACGCTTAAAATACAAATCATATAACGGGGTATTTTCTAACAATTATTTTTGGCGCAACCAAGCACAGCAAGAAATAGATTTTGTTGAAGATTATAATGGCATATTACACGCTTATGAGTTTAAATGGAACGCTAACAGAAAAGCAAAGTTTAGCAAATCGTTTACAAATGCATATCCAGAACATGAACTAATGGTTGTAAACAAAAGCAATTATTTAGACTTTATCAAAAACGCATAAACTATGGCAAAATTATTCAATAAAATAAGAATGAAACTGGTTTCAGAAAAACCCTCAACAATACGTACAACTAATTACCTAAAATATGCCATTGGTGAAATTGTATTGGTGGTTATTGGTATTTTGATAGCCTTTGCTTTCCCCCTAGCCCTAAAGGGGAGGCAATGCTCCCTTCTAAACATCAAAAGTAAAATCAATAATAAAAACTAGAATCTCTACCCTTTAGGGGCGGGGGACTTAAAACAAACCTATGATTAATTTTTTTCGAAAAAAAAGAAAAACCCTAGCCGACGAAAATAAATCACTAAAGTATGCACGCTATGCTATTGGTGAAATTATCCTCGTTGTTATTGGTATTCTCATTGCCTTAAGCATCAATAATTGGAACGACCATCGGAAAAGTAAAAAGTACGAAATAGAAATATTGTTTTTAATTGACCAAAATCTAAAAAGTGATTCCCTATCCTTAACAATTGAATTACATAAAGCAACAGAAGCCATTTTATTAACAAATCGTTTACTAGAGCAAGTTGCCTTAAAAAATTATAATGACAGTTTGAATATTTGGATGGGAAAAATCATCAACTTCGAACGCTTCAAATCGCAATCAAGTGCTTTTGAAGTATTAAAATCTAAGGGAATTGAAACCATTACAGACAATAAACTTCAATTGGCTTTAATATCATATTATGACGAAAACCTATTTAGAGTTTATCAATCTCTTGATGATGTAGAAGAGTCATTTAGTAATGATTGGATACCCATAATCAAAGAAGAATTTTTAGATTTTAAATGGCTTGAGTATTGTCAACCCCTTGATTCTAAAAATTTCTTTAAAAAACAATCTACAATTACACTTTTTAATTTATTTCAAGATAATAGGGGAGGTTCAACAATAACTATACAATTAGCATTAGATAAAATAACAAAGGTTAGAAGTTTGATTAAAAAGCAATTAATAAAATAACCCCAAATAAACTATGATCAATTTCTTCAGAAAAACAAGAAAAAAACTCGCAGACGAAAACAATGCTATTAAATACACACGTTACGCCATCGGCGAAATTATATTGGTGGTGATTGGTATTTTAATTGCCTTGAGTATTAATAATTGGAATGAACATAAGAAAGAACTAAATCAAGCAAACAGTTATTTATCCACCATAAAATTAAATCTTGAAGATGATATAAAACAAGCCGAAGGTTTACTTTCAATTTCACAAATAAATATTGAATATGCCAATATATTTTTAGACCAATTTAAAACCTTAAAACCTGTCAATGAAAAAGTACAGATGTATATTATTTCCTTGATGCTAGAATATAATATTGAGGTCAATAAAAGTGGTGTTGACGCACTCAACAGTTCAAATGGTATGTCTAACATTAACAAGAGTCTTCAAGTTAAAATATTAAACTATTACAGACATATAGAACAATTAAAAAGTCGCGAGGATATTGCTAGTTCAGATATTAAGGCTTTGTATGAACCTTATGTAAAAGAAAACTATAGTTGGATCTACAATAAGACAAACCCATGGCCTAGACAAACAGAATTTTACAAAAATGATCCAAGACCTCTAACAAAAATTGATGAAAAAAGTTTACTTGCTGATAAAAAGCTTGAAATTATGGTCTTTGGAAGACGATGGCAATATATAAATCTACATGGTTTATATATCAAAACAATAAAATTGGCTGAAGAAATAATTTCTGATATTGAAAACAGCAATACCACAACTAAGCCTGATTAAATTTTATAGAAAAATTAGGCGAGACATGATAAAGGAAATCAAACAGATTACCACGTCGCACCATAAAAATGGAGCGCCTCGTAATGACAAAATAATAATAACAAAATTCTCTCCCCTTTAGGGGCGGGGGACTAAAAAACACAAAATAAATCTATGCCAAAACAATTTAATTTTATAGAAACTGTCATTGCGAATCTTGTTGCAAACAAGATGTTGCCTGCCAGTACCGAAGTGTACGTTCGGGCGGGCAATCTGATATAATAAAACAAACAAATTACCACGCCACTCCAAAAAATAGAGCGTCTCGTAATGACCAAATAATAAAAACTAGAATCTTCCCCTTTAGGGGCGGGGGACTAAAGAGCAATAACAATCCTCCCTTCTTTAGGGGCAGGTCGTGGGACTTAAAAACCTATTACACTGAATTTGAGTATATTTAGTGTTTAATTATTAAAGAATAACTAAAGATCTATATGAAACTAACCAAAAAAGCAAAAATCGAAGTAACAAAGGTATATGATATCTGGTTACATAGTTATTTAAATGGCGATGTAAAAACTTATGATTCTTACCTGGATAAAGATTATAGGTTTATTGGTTCGACAGATAATGAAGAATTCTTAAACAGAAAAGATACAACCAAATTCTTGGCAAAAACAGCCGATCAACTGGCGGGAAAAACCGATATAAGAAATAATGTAAGAACTATAGATTCTTTAGATGGCATCGTATTTATTACCGATTTGTTTGATGCTTATTTTCTAATCGGAAAAGATTGGACCTATTACGGTAGATTTAGATTTACATCAGCCTTAAGCAATAAGAAAGCAGGTTGGCGTTTTATTTACCAGCATTTTTCTATGCCCGATGCAAAAGCCAAAGAAGGAGAAACCCTAGGCGCCGAACAAATTTCTAAAGAAAATCAAGAACTCCGTGATGCCATAAAAAGACGCACTGTTGAGTTAGAACAGAAAAATCGCGACCTAGAAATAGAAGCTGGGCTCGAAAGGGTTCGTTCGAGAGCTATGGCGATGCAAAATAGTGATGAACTTTCTGAATTGGTAGACACCTTACTTCAAGAGCTTACCAAGCTTGATTTTTCATTAACCGCATGTATTATCAATATCATAGATGGCGATGATAAATCAAATACCGTTTGGGTTACCAATCCGGAAACGGGGAAAGATCCTGAATCGTATTACCTAAAATTTGAAGACTATAAATTTCACCACGGTATGTGGAAGGCATGGAAGGCAAGAAAAAACAGCTGGGTTTATACTATTAAAGGTGCTGAAAAAGAAACCTATCAGGATTATTTATTCAATAAAACCGAATTCAAAAGGTTTTCAAAAAATGCGCAAGAAGGATTTCTGGCCTTAGAAAAGTGGGTCGCTTCTTTTACCTTCAGCAATTTTGGTGGTTTGCAAACTATTGGAGATAAGCCTTTATCGGAAGAAAGTCTAGCTATCTTGGCCCGTTTTGGAAAGGTATTTGACCTCACCTATACGCGTTTTAATGATTTAAAACAGGCGGAAGCGCAAGCACGGGAAGCGCGGGTAGAAGCTGCTTTGGAGCGAATACGGTCACAAGTTACTGCCATGAAAGCATCGGCAGACCTGCTCGATATTGTGGTTACCATGCGAAAAGAGTTTGTTAATTTAGGCCATGAGGCCCATTATTTTTGGCATATGCGCTGGCTCACAGATACCTACGAAAAAGCAATGACCTCGGGCGACGGAACCAAAATTGGTTTTGTCATGAAACTGCCAAGGCATATCCATGGTGAAATTTCGCTATTATCGAAATGGGAAAAAGGCAAAAAACCAACCGTTGTGTACGCAATGGACGCCAAAGCAGCCATAGCGTATGTAGATAAAATGATTACGCTTGGTGATTTTCAAAATATAGACCCTAAAGCACCTACCAATGATGACATAAGACATATTGGAGGTCTTACCTTTATTATGGCGCGTACAAGTCATGGAGAAATCGGTTACAGCCTACCGGGTGTTGTAAAAAATCCTCCGACAGAAGATCTCGATATCCTTGTTCGATTTGCTACAGCATTTGATTTGGCACACAAACGCTTTGAAGATTTGAAAGCCGCTGAAAGTCAGTACAGAGAAGCACAAATTGAACTGGCTCTGGAAAGAGTTCGATCACGCTCCTTGGCGATGCACAAAAGCGAAGAGCTTGAGGAGGTAATTCAGATCGTTTATAAACAATTTGCACAACTGAATATCAATGCCGAGCATGCGGGTTTTGCCGTGGATTATGAAGTAGGAGAAGAATGGAACTACTGGGTAGCAGATCCTAATTTTACTTCAAAAGTAACCGTTCCACATTTTGATTCTGTTTGGAGCACACAGCTTATTAATGCGCTAAAGAAAGGGGATGATTTCTATGTAACACAGCTGGATTTCAAACAGAAAAACAAATTTTATAGAGATCTTTTAAAACTCGTGCCCTCCGCAACCAAAAAGGCTAGAGATTTCTACCTTAATTGCCCCGGTCTAGCAGCTTCAACCGTGATTCAGGAGGATATTTTACTGTATATCGAGAATTTTTTAGGTACTCCATATTCCGATGAAGAAAATAACATACTCAAGCGCTTTGGCAAAGTATTCCAGCAAGCCTATACCCGTTTTCTCGACCTACAAAAGGCGGAAACACAAGCACGTGAAGCGCAGATAGAAACCTCGCTTGAACGTGTGCGTGCGGCATCCATGGCGATGCATCATAGTACTGATTTACAATCTGTAATTTCTATAGTACTAGAACAATTTGAAAAATTAGATATTCCAGTTCATGCTGCGTTTATTTATGATCAAATGGAGGATACAAAGGCTGCGCATTTCTGGACTGCCGCAAAAGGGGAAACTTATTTGAAACAGACACACATCCCACGAATTAAGCATCCGTTTTTTGAAAAATTTTATAAGGCAATTAAAAATGGGACATCTTTCTACACCCTTAATTTGACAAAAGCAGAGAAGAATCTAATATTTCGCCATTATTTTACAAAATCTTCTCATCTTGATGTGCCTTTAGAAAGGCAAGAATTTATTTTTTCAGGTCCCGGATTGGTAAATTCCACGGTCTTATTTGATAACACAGCACTAGCGGTGCAACGATATAATAAAGATATTTTTACAGATGAAGAAAATGAAATAATTAAACGTATTGGTTTTGTATTTGAACAAACCTATACCCGCTTTCTCGACCTACAAAAAGCAGAATCTCAGGCCAAAGAAGCACAGATAGAAGCTGCATTAGAACGTGTTAGAAGCAAAACCATGGCGATGCATAATAGCCAAGATGTTGGCGGTACAGTAGCTACTTTATTTGATGAATTGGTAAAACTGGATGTAGATAAATCTGTTCGTTGTGGTATCGGTATTATGAATGATACAGGTTTAATGGAATTATGGGCTGCCTCATCTAATAAAGGTGGAGATGTCGGATTGATTGTGGGTAGTTTAGACATGACTTTACACCCTTTACTTGTTGGTGTAAAAAAGGCATGGCAAAAGAAAAAGAAAAGTTTTAGCTATGAGTTGGAAGGAGATGATTTGCTAACCTATTACAAAAACATCAACAACTCTCCTAATTATCCTATTCAATTGGATATGGATACATTACCCGAAAAGATATTTCACAATAGTTTCTCTTTCCCCGAAGGTGTTCTTTTCTCCTTTTCGCATAATCCTATTCCAGATACAGTTGTACAAGTCTTTATTAGGTTTGCCAAAGTTTTTAGTTTAACATATCGTCGTTTCCTTGATTTACAAAAAGCTGAAGAACAAGCAAGAAAAGCCACTATTGAAGCCTCGTTAGAGCGTGTAAGAAGTAAAACCATGGCAATGCATAATAGTAAGGATGTTGGAGAAACGGTTGTTACTCTATTTAACGAAGTATTAAATCTAGGCCTTGACAAATCCATTCGATGTGGTATAGGAATCCTTAAAGGCAATGAGGGTATGAAAACATGGTCGGCAAACATTCTTTCAAATGGTGAAGTTAAATTAAGAACGGGCATGTTGGATATGACAATACACCCTTTACTGGTGGCGCTAAAAAAAGCATGGAAAAAAACTTGGAAAAAAGGTGAAAGTGATTTTACTTCTAAACTAGAAGGTGATGATGTTGCCAGATATTACAAAGCACTTAACAAAGACCCAGGGTATCCGTTTAATGCAAAAATAGGTGCATTACCTGAAAACGAATTCCACAAAAGTTTCTTTTTTTCTGAAGGTATTCTTTTTACTTTTGCACCAAACCCTATTTCGGAAGAAGCAATTACCGTATTAAAAAAATTTACTGCTGTTTTCGAACAAACCTACACCCGTTTCCTCGACCTAAAAAAAGCAGAAGAACAAACAAGAACAGCGCAAATAAATTTAACCGTAGAGCGTGTAAGAGCAAAAGCCATGGCGATGCATAGCTCTAAAGACCTGATTATTACTGCCAATCAACTTTTTCAAGAATTTCAATATTTGGAAATTTCATTTATTAGATGTGGGGTTTTAAAAATTAAGGAGGATAAAACGGCAGAAGTCTATTCTTATAGCCATACAAAAGATAATAAAGCAGTAGCTGTTTTTGGAAATTTAAGATTAATCGGACATGAATTAATGGATGGTGTATTTAGTCACTGGAAATTACAGAAAGAATATGTTCATAAAATGAAAGGTGAGGAAGTAAAACGATATTACCAATTAATAAATAAGCAAGTTAAGATACCAAAATTACAACAAGAAAAAACCCATTTTGGTTATGCTTTTTATTTCCCTGAGGGATGTTTGTATTGTTTTACCAATGAAATATTTTCGGAAGATACACTTCGTATTTTAAGAAAGTTCAATACCGTAATGGGCCTAACTTATCGTAGATACTTTGAATTACAAGAGGCCGAAGCACGTGAATTGACAGCTATAAAAGAATCTTCGTTAGATAGGGTTCGGGCAGAGATAGCCTCTATGCAAACGGCAGATGATTTAAATAGAATCACACCACTGGTATGGAAAGAACTAAACACATTGGGTGTTCCTTTTTTTAGATGTGGGGTTTTTATCGTTGACCAAGAAATGCAAAAAGTGCATGCCTATTTATCTACCCCTTCCGGGGAATCTCTTGCCGCTCTCGAATTGGAATTTGATAGTTTGCCTTTGGTAAAAGGTGTGTTGAAAAATTGGAAAAAACAAGAAGTATATATCGAAAAATGGAACAAAGAACAGTTTATCGAGTTTGCCCAACCTTTGTTAGAACAAGGGCAAATAAATAGCAGTAAAAAATACCAAGGTGGCCTGGATGCACCGGAAAAATTGGTATTGCAAATGGTGCCATTTAAACAGGGTATGTTGTATGTTGGCAGTAAAAACTCTCTAACGCACGATCAAATCGCAACAGTAGAAAGCTTGGCAAAAGCATTTTCTGTCGCCTATACACGTTACGAAGACTTTAAAGAATTGGAAGCAGCCAAAAGGCGTGCGGAAGATACCCTAACGGAACTTAAATCTACACAAACCCAACTCATCCAATCAGAAAAAATGGCAAGTTTGGGTGAACTCACTGCAGGTATTGCACATGAGATTCAAAACCCACTCAATTTTGTAAATAATTTTTCGGAATTAAGCGAAGAAATGTTGGAAGAATTAGAGGATGAAATTAAAGACAATTCCGACAAGGTCGTAATAGAAATAATGACCGATCTCAAACAAAATCTCAATAAAATTACCAATCATGGTAAAAGAGCGAGTAATATTGTAAAAGGTATGTTAGACCATTCACGAACCGGTAGTGGTATAAGTGAGTTAACTGATATCAATAAATTGGCTGATGAATATTTACGACTCTCTTACCATGGACTTAGAGCCAAAGACAAAACCTTTAATGCCGATTTTAAATCGGACTTAGATGATACAATACCAAAAATAGAGATTGTAGCGCAAGATATTGGTAGGGTAATTTTAAATTTGATTAATAATGCTTTTTATGCTTGTACTGAGCGAAGTCGAAGGACGTCAAATAAAGACTATAAACCCAAGGTTACAGTAAGTACAAAAAAAATTGGAAACACCATCGAAGTACAAGTAAAAGACAACGGCTCCGGTATACCAGAAGATATCAAAGATAAAATATTTCAACCCTTTTTTACCACCAAACCCACGGGTTCGGGTACCGGATTAGGACTTTCATTGGCTTATGATATTATAACCAAAGGTCATGGTGGAGAATTGAAAGTGGATTCTAAAGAAGGAGAATTTACAAAATTTACGATTGTATTGCCTTATTAAAATTAAATCGTTACGGATGTTTTAAAATATTAAAATTATAAAAATTTATTTCTAAACCTTAAAATCGTGAAAAGAATCAACTTAACCCTTGCCACCCTCTTGTTATTTATGGTGTTTTATGCAACTTTAAACGCACAAATTTCAACCAAACAAATTGATGCATTAGTAGACAACGCTCTTCAAAAATTTAATGTTGCCGGCGTAGGTGTAGCCATTGTAAAAGGTGGCAAAGTAATTCATTTAAAAGGTTATGGTGTATCATCTGTTCAAACCAAAAAAAGGGTAAACGAACATACTCGCTTTTCCATTGCATCTAATAGCAAGGCTTTCACCGCTATGGCTCTGGGTATTTTGGTAGATCGAAAACAACTGAACTGGACCGACAAAGTGGTGGATTATATTCCGGAGTTTAAAATGTACAATGCCTATGTTACCGCTAATTTTACCATTGTTGATTTGCTTACCCATCGCAGTGGATTGGGTTTAGGTGCCGGTGATTTAATGTTTTTTCCTGATGGCGCAGATTTCACAATGGATGATGTTGTAAAAAGCTTTCAATATCAAAAACCGCAATCGGGTTTTAGAACCAAGTTTGATTATGACAATTTGCTATATATGGTTGCAGGAGAAGTGGTAAAACGCATAAGTGGTAAAAGTTGGAGCGCCTTTGTAGAAGAAAATATTATGAAGCCGTTAAACATGAATGAATCGGCAGGGACATATCAACGATTAACGGATAAAAATAATGTGGCGAGTCCACATGCAACTATTAAATATAAACTTAGCCCATTAAAGGCATTTGATATTGGCATTGGTGCTTCTGCCGGTGGTATTAATGCCTCCATAAGCGATTTAACTAAGTGGGTGACCATGCACCTTAACAATGGTAAATATGCCGATACAACTTTGGTTTCGCTTAAAAATCATAACTTTATGTGGACCCCACAAACCATAAGAAGCTTTAGCCCTACTGCAAATCCTCCCTATAAAACGCATTTAAATGCCTAGATTGGGTTGGGGAATCGTAGATTTAAATGGTTATATGGTGTATAGTCATACTGGTGGTTTACCCGGTATGCTTTCGCAGATTAAAATGATCCCAGAAATGGGCTTAGGCATCATTGTTTTAACCAATACAGAACCAGGTGGTGGCGCCTTCTTTTCGGCTGTAACCAATTTTATTAAAGATAGTTATTTAGGTTTAGAAGATTTTGGGTGGACCGATAAGTACGTTGAAGTTCTTAAAGGCAACCTACAAAAAGGAGATTCTGTAAGTACTAAAGCTTGGCAAACGGTTGAAAAAGCTAAAAAAACTAGGATAAACCCGTCTGATTTTATCGGAGTATTTAAAGACAATTGGTTTGGTAAAGTAAAAATTTATTTAAAAGGCGATAAATTATGGTTTCAGGCATTGCGCTCTCCAAAACTCAATGGCCCTATGGCATTTTATAAAGCCAATACTTTCGCTATTAAATGGGAATATCAAGACATGAATGCCGATGCTTTTGCCATGTTTACTTTAGACGAAAATGGTAAAGCTATCGCTATTAAAATGAAAGGTATTTCACCAAATATAGATTTTAGCTTTGATTTTCAAGATCTAGATTTAATTCGTGTTAAAGAATAATTATTAAATCAGGCAAAACTCTTTAACAATATCCGGAAAAAATTGGTTACAGATAAACCTTCTACTGCACGTACAAGCAATTATTTAAAATACGCCATTGGCGAAATTGTGTTGGTGGTGATTGGAATTTTAATCGCGTTAAGCATTAATAACTGTAACGAAACCAGAAAAAATAAAATAATAGAGCAGCAAATTATAAATGGACTTCATCTTGAATTTATTCAAAATAAAATTATAGTAAATGAAATAATTGATGTCATTGAAAATAGCAGTAATGCATGTTTTAAAATAATGGAGCTTATGAATAAAGATGCCATATATTTTTCAAAGTTTAAAGTGGATAGCCTCATTTATATGTCTATAGAATACAAATCCTTTAATCCGTCAAACAATACACTTTTTGAAGTTTTGCAAACAGGTAATCTTAAAATAATATCGAACAATACATTAAAAAACAATTTATTTGAATGGTCAAGAGAACTGGAAAATAATAAATCTACATTTACAGTTTATGAAAAATGGATTGAAGATGGTCTGCTTCCATATTATTCAAAAAACATTGCCTTAAAAAATGTTGATAAATATGGCCCAATAGCATGGAAGAAAAAATCAAATTTCGAAGATGGCTTTGAAGCGATCTTTAACGATAGGGAATTTGAAAATATCATAGATAATAATCTCTATCATCTATCTTCACTTAAACTGGAATATGAAAATTTAAAAAGTATTATTGAAAAGATTATAGAACAAACAAATTAATTTATCTAATGGTTTTATTAACTTGTAACAAAAATCAAAACCAATCCAAATGAAAAAAATTTTCACTTTTACCCTTATTACATTATTAATTAGTCAAGTTTTTTACGCTCAGATTCAATCCAATCTCGAATTGACAGATATTTTTAATATGGAATTTGTGTCCGACCCACAAATATCTCCCGATGGCAACCAAATTATATATGTGCGTAATTGTGAACTACCCTGCGCCAAGAGCGCTGGGCTTCATAGGTC
>CAYPHN010000032.1:0-18206 GCA_964410265.1 uncultured Flavobacteriaceae bacterium
ACTATCTATTTTCACTACAGGTTCGCAGGAAATAAAAACACTCATAAATAAAAGTGATAAAACTAGGCTGTTGAAAATTTGATTTTTTTTCATCCGGTTTTATTTTAATCTGTTTAAATTTTTATCTAGCCAGATGAATTGTTTTGAAATTAATTTTATTTCTTTCTCCATATTATTATAAACTACTTTTTTAATTTGATCTTCATTCGATTTCAAACCTAATTTAACTAATTTTCCTTCTCTCCATGCTATATCAATTTCAATATTCCCTCGGGCTTTTAAACCTCTTATTTTACCCGTTTTCCAATTTTCAGGAAGTGTGGGAAGTATTCTAATAAATCCTTCATGCGACTGCATAAGCAATTCTGCCACGCCTGCTGTATAACCAAAGTTACCATCTATTTGAAATGGAGGGTGTTCATCAAACAAATTATCAGCAACCGATATTTGCATGAATTTATTAATGTTTTCTTCTGCTGATTTTTTATCGAATAAACGAGCATTGAGATTGATCATCCATGCCCTGCTCCATCCTGTGCCTGCACCACCATATTTCAATCTATATGCTATTGTTTTTTTTGCTGCTTCAAAAGCTTTAGTATTGCTTTCAACAATTTCATTTCCAGGATGTAAGGCGTACAAATGAGACATGTGCCTATGCCCTTTTTCCTTTTCTTCAAAAGGTTCATTCCATTCTAACAATCTACCGTCTTCACCCACAACAACACCAGGATGCAATTTATCTCTTTTCAGTTTTACCTCTTTTACAAAAGCATCATTATAACCTAAAATATTTGCAGCTTCCAGTACATTATCAAACACTTCTTTAATAATTTGATGCCCCATA
The DNA here is from genome assembly GCA_964410265.1 of uncultured Flavobacteriaceae bacterium. Taxonomy (GTDB): domain Bacteria; phylum Bacteroidota; class Bacteroidia; order Flavobacteriales; family Flavobacteriaceae; genus Lutimonas. Next base: position 848 of record CAYPHN010000032.1, read on the forward strand.
GAAGACCCAAAAGATACTGCTGCGGGTTTTCCATCTTTTGCCAAATAAGAATTTTCAGGCGACGTTTCAGGTGATGATACCCATGATTGCGACTTATCGTCCCATACCAACCAATCGAGATAAAATTCTGCTACTTCTTTCATTCTGGGATATGCTCTGTTTCTTAAAAAATCTTTATCTAAGGTGTATCTATAGTGCTCCCAATAATGTTGCAAAGACCAACCTCCACCGTGAATCCAGGATCCCCAATAGGCTTGTTCTGCACGCATCCATGGCGCTGCCCAAAGATCGGTGGCATGATGCAAAACCGTTCCTCTGTTTATACCATATTGTTCTGAAGCTAAAATATTTCCCCGTTTATACAATCTGTCTAACAAATCAAAAAAAGGTTCATGTAATTCGCTCAAATTTGTAACCTCGGCTGGCCAATAATTCATTTGTAAATTGATATTTAAATGATAATCTGCATTCCATGGCGCTTCGATATGTTCATTCCATAAGCCTTGTAAATTGGCTGGATTTGTTCCCTTTCGGGATGATGCTATCAATAAATATCTCCCATACTGAAATAGTTTGGCTTCTAAATTAAAATCATCAAAACCGTCTTTAATTCGTTTTAACCTTTCGTCGGTAGCTAGTGAATCTAATTCGTTGTTACCCAAATCAAATACCACTCTCTTGTATAATTTTTTATAGTCTTGCATATGTCTATTTAACAAATTATAAAAAGACATGTTCTCCAACTTAGACAAAGTTTCTTTATTTTTTTCTTGATAATTTTCATGATAGAAAGAGGTGTTACAAACGATAAACAAAGTTGCTTTATGTACTCCTTTTAAAATTAAAGTTCCATCTTTGGCAACAACACTTCCTGATTCATTTCTAACTTTTAATATAGTTTCAAATTTTACACCATAATCTATTGGATAATCCTTCGATTCTTTCATACCTCCATATTGGGTAACCATACCATGCATACTAATTTCATTATCCGATGGATTAGATAATTTAACGGTTGCATGTCCATGGTCATCCGGTCGATTTAGAATTAAATTAAAATTCATTCCTTCATTGGCAGAAGTAGCCAATTCTATAACCAAAACATCATCAATTGCCGAGGCAAATACTTTTTCGGAATAGATATTTCCCTGAGAAGTATAGATAACCTGAGCCAGTGCCTTATCTAAACTTAACGATCGTTTGTAAGTATCAATTTTTTTATCTTTTTGAAAATCAATAATTAGCTCGCCCATGGTTTGATGCGACCGTTTTATCGATTTATACGAAAACTTATCGACAACAAATTTATCTGCCTGATGAAATTTTTCATCCTTTATAAGTTGTCTTAATTCTTTTAAATCTTCTGGAGTTCCTTTTGAATTACCCCAATCTGGTCCACCAGGCCACATAGAGTCTTCGTTCAACTGTATTTTTTCATGATTCGGGTCACCAAATACCATGGCACCCAATCTTCCGTTTCCAACCGGTAAGGCTTCCATCCATTTAGATGCGGGCTGTTTGTACCAAATTAATTGTTGAGTTACCGTATTTGATTGCTGAGCGAATGATAAAAAAGTTGCTGTAAAAACAATAAAAAAGAATACAAATTTCTTCATCTAATCCGTGTTTAAGATATTAAGGCTTTAAATTATAAAAATTTACTGCATTCCCTCCCATAATCAAAGCTTTTTCACCGTCGGTAAACTGACTTATATAATCTTCAATTATCTCCAATTGTTCTTGATATTGTGCAGCCAATAAACAAACTGGCCAATCCGACCCATACATGATCCTATCTACTCCAAAAGCTTTAAAAATAACATCTAAATACTTTTTAAAATCTTTTTTTGTCCAATTTTTCCAATCTGCTTCTGTTACCAATCCTGAAATTTTACAATATACATTTTGAGACTTGGCTAATGATTTAATATCTTTTTTCCAATTTCTTAAATTTCCCTCTTTAATTTCTGGTTTTGCCATATGATCTATAACAAATGACTGGTTTTCAAATTTATTAACCAAGGTAATTGCAGCTGGTAATTGCGACGGAATTACCAAAAGATCATAAGTAAAACCAAAATTATGTAACATAGAAATTCCTTCATGAAATTTTTTACCTAATAAAAAATCATCCGATTCTGCCTGAACAATATGGCGAACACCTTTAAATTTATTGTTTTTAGCAAAGTAAAATAATCTGTTTTCCAAGTTATCGCTTAATAAATCTACCCATCCAACAACACCTTTTATAAATGAATTGTCTTTAGCACATTGCAACAGAAAATCAGTTTCTTCTTCTGATTGATCCGCTTGAATAACTACACAACCATCTATATGATTTTCCTTTAAAACAGATGTTAAATCGTGAGGTAAAAAATCTCGCCGAATTACCTGCATCGTATCGTCTATCCAACTATTTCTTACTGGATTATATTTCCAAAAATGTTGATGACTGTCAATTATCATTTTATATTATATTGATTTACAGTAATTTAATACTATTTTACATAAGTAATTCTACCCTTTAAAACTTACACATTTTTGCTTTGAAGACCCAAGTCCTTCAATTCCCAACGCAACAACATCTCCTGCTTTTAAATATTTAGGTGGTGTTAGACCCAATCCTACGCCAAATGGTGTACCTGTGGAAATAATATCTCCTGGTAATAAGGTCATAAACTGACTAATATAACTAACGACATGTTGGATATTAAATACGAAATCAGTAGTGCTACTATTTTGCATTATCTCTCCGTTTAATTTTAACCATAGGTTTAAATTGTTTGGGTCAGAAATTTCGTCTTTAGTTGCTATAAATGGACCTAATGGTGCAAAAGTATCACAACTTTTACCCTTCACCCATTGCCCTTCTTTTTCTAATTGAAATTCTCTTTCACTGTAATCATTATGAAGTACATAGCCTGCCACATGATCTAAGGCATTCTCTTCCGAAACATAACTTGCTTTTTTGCCAATCACCAATGCCAATTCAACTTCCCAATCTGTTTTTTTACTTCCTTTTGGAATTATCAAATCATCGTTAGGTCCAACAATAGCACTGGTAGCTTTAAAAAATAATACGGGCTCTTTTGGAATAGCCATCCCACTTTCTTTAGCATGTTGTGCATAATTTAAGCCAACGCATACAATTTTTGACGGTCGAACCAATGGTGCTCCTAACCTTACATCATTAGATACAACAGGACTCGAGCTTTCATTTATTTTTAACCACTTATTTAATTGTTCAAGACCATCTCCTCCAAAAAACTCTTCGTTATAATCTTGTCCAAATGCACTTATATCAATGCGAGTACCATCATTTAATTGTACACCCGGTTTTTCATTTCTAGGATTTCCAAATCGTATTAATTTCATCTTTTATTTTATATATGTTTTCTTTATGTTTTCTTTATGTTTTCTTTATTGATATACTTTAACCCAATCAATTATCATATTTACCGGTAGGTCTTCTGATTTAATTTTTCCGACCCACGAACCACCAAGCTGCTGATCGATCATCAAATAAAACGGCTGGTCATAAGGCCATTGTGAAGGATCTACATCTTTAATTTTTGGATAAGTAAAAGTTATCTCGCCATTTAGTGTAAATACAAGTTTATCAGGATACCATTCTAAGCCATACGTATTATATTGTTCTGTGTTTAATTTAGCCATTGCATAATAAACCGGATTCTTCTTTTGTTTCAATTCCAGAGTATAATAAGAGTGTGTTGTTTGATAAATAATTTTATCAAAATTGAGATGTTCCATAATATCTATCTCTCCATTTCTCGGATATTTTCCATATTTATTTTGCTCTGCCAGCATCCATATCGCAGGCCAGGCCCCTTGTGCACTTTCAAGTTTTGCTCATATCTCTATCTTACCATATTGGAATGCGAATTTTCCTTTAGAATATATACCTCCGGTCAAATATGGTCTCTTATCATTACTCGTATCAGGATTGACAATCCCTTTCAAATAAATTTTACCATCTGTAATAGAATAACATTGTGGATCATCGGACATATAGTTTCCCCAATCTGCATTATTTGCTGGTATGTATGACCATTTGCTTTTGTCCAATTCTGATTTGTTAAAATCATCCTTCCAGACAACTTTCCATTCATTTTTTGTTTTTCCTTCTTTCAGTTTGTAAATATATGAGCCCAAATTTTGTGCAACAATATTTTGACAATTTAAAATAATCAATGCCAAAAAAATATGTAATGTAAAATTTCTCATTTTCATATATTAATTGTTTAACTATGATTGTTATAAATCATAATTTATTCTTTTTCAATTTCGAATGTCCAAGCATCATGAGATGGCAAATCATCATATTTAATTGCACTTGTATTAATAAACATTTTACCATCCTTATATTCCCAATCTAATTCTTTGTCCAGTCCTAACATATAAACTTTCGTTTTTACTCCGGGATTATTAATTTGTAAAATCAGTCTGTCTTCTGGCCACTCAAAACTAATGGCGTATATTTTTCCTTTATTTTGGGTGTAGCATAAAAAAGTCTGTAAAGAAGAATAAACACCTTTTATTCCTGATTTTTTTTGTTCTTTATCCTGAAAGAAACTGGAAGCTGGAACAATTTGCTTTGTCATTTTTTTTGAACTCCAATACAAAGACATTTCTGCATTCTGCTTAATTTCTTTATATTTAATACGTATTTCGTAAGCCTTGCCTTCTTTGAGTTGCATAGTCCCGTTTGTTGCAACACTTGTTTTGGCATCCATTACTTCAGAATCAGTTCCTTTTGCCGAATAATTTTGATTTACGATTAATTTATCATCAATAAAAACGGCTGCTTCATCATCTGTAACGGTTTCAAAAATATATTTTGCTGTTATTGGTGCAACAATATACCCTTGCCATGCAATAGAAAAATTATCTTCTTTGATTCCTTTCATTGGTGAATTTCTAACCCAGTTAAAATCAATATTATCATCTGTCCTTTCTATAAAAATATCCTTTTCTTCTTCATGAATAAGATATGGTTTAGACCCGTATATGGCTTTGCCATTTATTTTTAACCAATTACCCAATTGTATTAATCTTTCTTGTTGAATCAAAGGTATTTGACCGTCTGCTCCAGGACCAACATTTAAAATCATACCGCCTCCATTGGCAACGGTTTGTACAAATCGTTGTATCAATTCTTTTGAGGTTCCATAAGCTTCTAAAGATTCATTTCTGTTTAAACCAAAAGACCTTCCTATACCCCTAACTTCTGCCCATGGCCGATCAATAACTTTAATGCCAGCACTGTATTCCGGCGTTAGAAAACCGGTGTCAATACCACTTCCCCATCTGTTATTTACTATGGCTTCTTCTCCTACTAAATCATAATACCAATTGATTAATTCTGCTGCATGCCATTGTTTTGCAGTATTATACCATTCACCATCAGCAAAAATAAGCGTTGGTTTATACGTACTTACCAATTCTTTAAACTGAGGAATCATATAGGTTTCAACATAGTTGGCTATACTATCATGTGGATCTGTATACCATCTGTGTAAAGGGTTATTCCATTCGGGAAGTGAATAATAAAGACCCATTTTTAGATCTGTTTTTCTTACAGCTTTAGTAAGTTCTCCTACAATATCGCGTTTCGGACCGGTATCTACACTATTCCAGTTTCTATTGTATTTACTTGGCCATAAAGCATAACCATCATGATGCTTAGAAACCAGTACAACATATTTTGCCCCAGCTTTTTGAAACAATTCTGCCCATTGATTAGGGTCAAACAATTCTGCTTTAAACGCATGTGCAAAGTCTTTATAGGTAAAATTTTCACCATAAGTTTTTTTCATAAAATTTATACGCAGTGTATCTCCCGTTTGTAAACCTCGTAAAAACCATTCTCCATACGATTCTTTAGCTCCATAGGCAGGCACCGAATACAATCCCCAATGAATAAAAATACCTAATTTTGCATCTTTGAACCATTTTGGATATGGCCTTTGATTTATTTTATCAATGAATGGATCTGATTCCGATTTCTGTGCAAAAACAGAAAAAACTATAAAAAGGGTTAAAATAAAGATTAGTTTTAGTTTCATCATCCATTTAATTTAATAAATCCTCCATCAATTGGAAAATCTGTTCCTGTTATAAAAGAGGCTTCATCCGAACATAAATACAAGGCCAAATTTGCAATTTCTTCCGGCTTCCCCATTCTTCCAATAGGTTGTGTTTTTGATAATTTATCGAACGTTTCTTCTATATTGTCTGGGTAATTTTTTTTGATAAAACCATCCACAAAAGGCGTGTGAACTCTTGCCGGAGAGATACTATTACAGCGAATACCATCATTTATATAATCTTTTGCAATAGAATAGGTCATGGTTAAAACAGCTCCTTTGGTCATCGAATACGCAAATCGATCATCAATACCAACCGTAGAAGCAATAGATGCCATATTTATTATTACACCTTTTTTGTTCTTTTTAAATTCGCCAATACAAGCTTTAACACAATTATAAACGCCTTTTATATTGACCTTATACAAACGATCTAAGTCAGATTCTTTAACAGCTTCTATATTGCCAATATGCGCTATTCCAGCATTGTTTATTAAAATGTCAATGCTATTTTTATTACTTATTTTTTGAATTACTTCTTCTACCTTTTCTTGATTTGAAACGTCACAAAAATGAAATTCAGCACTATTATTTTTATTAGAAATTTCTTTAACTGTATGAATTCCATCTTCTTTATTAAAATCAAGAATGTGAACATAAGCACCTTGGGCTGCAAATACTTTTGAAATAGCTTTACCTATACCACTTCCTCCCCCAGTTACAATGGCTACTTTATTTTTTAAACTGAATTTTGACATTATTTTATACTTATTTCTATGATTGTATCAATTTCGTTTCTCATTGTTTTTGGAACCTCTATAAAAAGACCATATTCTGAACTTTTATAAACAAGTTCTTTTTTACCTTTATACAACTTGATACTTTTAATTTTATCAGATAAGTTTTTTATAAAAACTACATCTTCGCTATTATCAAAGATGTGTAAATAAATGGTTTTTCCATTTTGGGTAAAAGCCATTTTATCTGTAGGTTTAATCGCACCACCAGTAGTTTTATATATAGTTTCTCCATTTTCTTTTAACCATTCTCCAACTTTTTTTAGGGAAGAAATATGTTCTGGTTGAATCTTACCATTTGGCATTGGTCCTACATTGAGTAACAAATTACTATTATAACCTGCTGCCTTTACTAAATATTGAATCAATTCTTTTTTTGATTTATGGTTGTTGTCTTGCAAATTAAAACCCCATGAACCATTAATCGTCTCACAAACTTCTTTTGGTAAAGTTCCAACATCTGAATCCTTCGTTGCTAAATGCCATCCTGTAGTGTTTTCGCCAGGTAAATCTCTTTCAAACATTTGAAAATCTTCCCCTTCAATAATAGTTGTATGATGATTATTACCTACCAGACATTGTGGTTGTAACTTATGAATCAATGCATAAATCTCATCATAATGCCAGTCAACTTGTAACTTACCATCTTTAACCTGATCCCAATGTCCATCAAACCAAATACCTGCAATTTCTCCGTAGTTTGTTAATAATTCTGTTAATTGTACTTTCATAAAAGCAATATAGTTATTCCAATCACCCTCTTTTCTACCTTTAATTTTTCTACCCGTTCTACCTCTTGGAAAATAATCATCATTATGCCAATCTAAAAGTGAATAATAAAAAAATAGTTTGATACCTTCTTTTTTACATGCTTCAGCAAGTTCTTTTAAAACATCTTTTTTATACTGGGTTTGTTTCACAATATTATAATCTGTAGCCTTTGTATTGAACATAGAAAAACCATCGTGATGTCTGCTTGTAATCGTAATGTATTTCATGCCTGCATCTTTTACCATTTTTACCCATTCATCAGCGCTAAATTCTGTTGGGTTAAAAAGCGAAGCTAATTTTTCGTAATTTTTAATTGAAATATTCTGACTATTCATAACCCACTCTCCATCACCTAGTTGACTGTATGCTCCCCAATGGATAAACAAACCAAATCTCGCTTCTTCAAACCATTTTCTTGCCTCCATATTTTCTTTAGTTGGGTTGTAATCTTTTTGTGCGATGATAGGCTGTATCAAAAATAAAATTGCAATAAAAAGTGACCATTTTTTCATATTGTTTACCATTTAATTCTTTGTAATAAGAAATTCTTCAACCAAATTAAAAAACTATTTCCATTATTAATAAATTATTCAAATATAAATTTTAAAACATTTCCATTAATTAACTCCTTATGAGAAATAAAATAACTTTTATGTTTTTTATTGTTTAATATAATGTCTTTAATTATACCATTATTATTATTCTCTTTGAAAATAATCAATTGCTTATTTTTATAATATTGCCCATCTAATTGTAGGATTATTTTATCAAATACCGGTTTAGACAAAGTGTAAATTGGTTCTCCTGGCGATATAGGATAAATACCCATCATCGAAAACACCAACCAAGCCGACATGGTACCTGTATCATCATTGCCTGGTATGCCATCTGATTGATTTTTATAATATTTATTTATCAATTCTTTTACACGCTTTTGAGTTCGCCACTCTTCACCTTTAACATAATTAAATAAATACGGGTAAGCGATATCTGGCTCATTGGCCATGTCAAACTGCTTGTTTTCAAATACTTTTTCTAATTGATTTACAAATGATTTACCACCACCCATTAATTTTATCAATGCCTTCGTATCATGTGTTACCATAAAAGTATATTGCCAAGAGTTGCCTTCAATAAAGGCAATGTTTTTTTTGAAGTTTGCTCCCGTTTCCGGATGAAACGGTGTATACCATGAACCATCTGGATTTTTTGGTCTTAACAAATTAAATTCTTTGTCAAATAATTTTCGATAAGAAATTGAACGCTTAGAAAATCGTTTATAATCTTCTTTTTTATTTAATTTTTTTGCCAATTGTGCAATTGCAAAATCTGCTATATTAAATTCTTGAGTGATAGAAACTGCACCACTATTTACCGATTGTTCTGTGACATAACCTTTTTCTAAATATTCCTTCAAACCAATTCTAACAGGGTTGTTATCAACTTGATCTGCACTTTTTAACATGGCTTGATAGGCTCTATTTATATCAAAGTCCTTTATTCCTTTTAAATAAGTATCTGCAATTACTACCGCAGCTGGGTCGCCCACCATGGTAAAAGTTTCTGTAGAATTCAATTCCCATTTGGGTAACCAACCGTTCTCATCATACATGTCTAACATACTTTTTATCATGTCTGATTGTTGTTTGGGGTAAACCAATGACATTAATTGATGTAAGTTTCTGTAGGTATCCCACAAAGAAAATACGGTGTATCGAGTATCCGAAGTTTTACCAATTTTACCTGTTTTAATTTCGGGGTATTCTCCATTAAAATCATTTAAAGTATTGGGATGTATTAAAGTATGATATAAAGCTGTGTAAAAAATAGTTTTTCCTTCCTGTGTTCCACCTTCTACGATTATTCTAGAAAGCAAATCATTCCATTCATATTGTGTTTTACTATAAATATGATCAAATGATTTGTTTAAAGCTTCTTTTTCTAAATTTTCTCTTGCGTTCGCTATACTAACATAAGACACACCTATTTTCACTTCAACACTTTCCTTTTTTGTAAAATTATAAGTAAAATAAGTTCCAATACTATCACCAGCAACCATCTTAGTTGCATTCTTCATGATGCGAACCTTATCATTATAACCCATCCATTGTGCTTCTACGCCTTTGTATTTTGGAAGTTTGTTCCATACACCAAATGCGTCAGCTGGTTTTGAGAATTTTGCTACAAAATAGACAGGGTAAGCGGCCTCTGGACTGTTATAACAAAATGAGCCCACCGTACGCATACCTTCTATTTCAGTTGCCGATATTATTTTTACCATGGCACCAGATTCGTTGGTTAGACCCAATCCAAGGTTCAATAAAATATTTGATTTTCCTGCCGGAAAAGTATACCTACTCACACCAACTCTTTTTGAAGCGGTCAACTCCACTTTTATATCATATTTATCTATTATCGAACTGTAGTAACCTGTTTTGGCAATTTCATTAGAGTAAGTTGAACCATATTTTAAGTGATTGGTTTCTAGCTTCCCTGTGGTTGGCATCAATAATATTACACCGAGATCAGGACAGCCAACACCGCTTAAATTAACATGACTAAAACCTGTTAAAAATGTATTTTCATGCTCGTAAGGTGTAGAAAACCATCGGCTATCTTTATCGAATTTATTTTGTTTACCAGACACATTAAAGGGACTTACACTCACCATACCTCTAGGTGCTATTGGCCCTGGATTTGTAGTGCCAAAATTTGAAGTCCCAATAAATGGATTGACATAACGAGCAACGTCTTGCGAAATACCTTTTTGTGAAAATAATAAAGCAAATAGGGTGCTCAACACTATTTGTTTTGATATTCTATTATTGCTTAGCTCAAACATAATTATTGATTAATTTTTGAAACTTTAAATGTCCATGCGTATTTAGCTGGCGGATTATTCCTTATCTTTTCAGGAATTATAATTTTAAATCCTGAGGCCACTCTCTCCCATTTTAAATTGGTTTTAGCGCCGAGTAATTTAATTTTAGTACCCTTTACCGGGTTAATAGATGATATCAATATTTCATTTGGTATTTTATCTTCTCCTTCTTCGGCCATATAAATTAAGTAAACATTACCATCTTTATTCTGGGTCATTGCTATGTTATTCTCTTTATACGGACTAATGCTTTTTGTATTGTAAATAGCTGTACTATTAACCTGCATCCAATCTGCATATACTTCTAATAAATCATAGGCATCTTGTTGCCATTCACCATCAGGTCCCGGTGCAATATTCAATAACAAATTACCACCTTTTGCCACTACATCCACCAAAGTGTGAATTCCTTTTCTTCCACTCATGTACTTAGCATCAGGTGTATACGACCAACCTCCCCCAGAAATAATACACGATTCCCAAGGATAAGGCAAAGTTTTCTCCGGCACTCGATTCTCAGGTGTTAAATAATTTTGATTTTTACCGTGAACGGCTCTATCTACAACAATTAATCCGGGTTGCTTTTCACGAGCTTTTTTAACCAATTCATCCATTTTAATATCCTGACTGATTATTCTATGTTTTATAAAACCTGAACCAGATTTATTTTCCTTAAACTTATTGTTATAATTTTCAGCAATATATTGACGGTCACCTTTTGCAACCCAACCACCATCTAACCATAAAATATCTACTTTACCATAATCAGTCATTAATTCTAAGATTTGATTGTGTGTAAAGTCGACATATTTTTGCCACTTTTCAGGATATAATTCAGGGTCATAATTTACATTTCTATCAAAAGGTGGAAAATAAGGATCCCAATAATTTTCATGATGCCAATCGGGTTTAGAAAAATAAGCGCCTACCCACATACCATCATTTCTAAAAGCATTAAAAATTTCTTTGGTGATATTCGCCCTTGGGTTTGTACTAAATGCACAGTCAGGATCGGTAACCTTATAATCGGTATATTTTGAATCGAACATGCTAAAACCATCATGATGTTTTGTTGTAAATACCATATATTTCATACCCGCTTCTTTTGCTGCTGTAGCCCAATTTTCTGGATTGAATTTCACCGGATTAAAAGTGTTTTTTAAGCCTTCATATTCTTTTTTATAAGCAAAATAATTTTGTGAATCTTCTCCTTTGGTTCGTTTACACCAACCGTAATCTTCCGGACATAGAGACCAAGATTCTACAATGCCCCATTGGCTATAGGTTCCCCAATGCATTAATAAACCAAATTTTTTATCTTGCCATTGGTCTATTTTTTCTAAGACTAAAGGATCTGTTTCTTCAACATATCTTTCATCTTCGTAAATTGCCTGGGCATATAATTGCCCTTGTAATAAGATTACAATTACTAGTACATTTAAAATAATTTTTGTCATTTATTTATGGGTGTTAGTTTTTAATAATAACAGTTTCATTAAGTTTTTCAATTTCTACCCAAAAAGGGAGAATCCTTTTTGAATCAACTGCATAAAAAGGAATAAAATCACAATCCATTTTTGACAAATACACGTTTTTCATCTCAATAATATCCTGATTTTCATTTTCATTTTCATTTTCATTTCTCATTTGATGTACAATTGTATTTGTTTCTAAATACATTTTTCCATTCTTTTTAACTGGTTTAATGAATTTAAATTTAATATTATAATGTCCCTCATTAATCTGAACTCTCCATTTACCGTATACCTCCTCTTGATTCCAAATCCCTCGTTCTCCACCAGCATCGTTTCTATTAAGTATCAGGGGATTCTCATATTGGCTTCCAATAACTATTCTAGGCTGATTCTTTAAATTTTTAGAATTAATTAATTCTTTATAAGTATGATCGAGTTCTGATTTTAGCTTTTCAGCCATTATTTCATTTTCTTTTATAATATTATATTGTTCATAAGGATCCTCATTAATATTAAACAATTCAAAATCTTTAATGGAAGCATTATAATTAGCGTTTCCAATCAATTTGTATTTTCCTTTTTGAATTGCCATATTATTATATAATTCAGGATAGCGTCTGGTCCAATAAAAAAACAAGGATCTATTTTGCCAATCAACCTGTTTATCATTTATCAAAGGCAACAGATTTTTACCATCAACAACCCTATCCATTGGTTGTTTTACATTACATAATTTTGAAATAGTTGGTAATATGTCAATATGTGCTACTGGTGTTTCAATGGTTTTATGATTTTTTATTAACGCTGGATATTTAATAAAAAAAGGAACCCGCACACCTCCTCTAAAGACACTACCTTTTTTTCCTCGCATCCCAGCAATGTATCTGGTTTGTTGAGGTCCATTATCTGTCATAAAAATTATAATCGTATTTTTTTCTATTTCTAATTCCTTTAATTTTTTAAAGAGTTTTCCAATATTATCATCAATATTTGAAACCATAGCATATACTTTTCTGGCATCTTCCTTATCCTTTTCACTCATTTTCACAAAGGGTCTCCCATCATTTTCAAAACCAGAAGAAGGATCAATGTCCTTATACTGTTGATAATACTTTTCAGGAACTTGCAAAGGCGTGTGTGGAGCATTAAAAGATAGATAACAAAAAAATGGCGTGTTTTTATTTTTTTCGATATAATTTATAGCCTGTTCTGTAAAAATATCAGAACAATAACCTTCATAAGCTTCTTGTTTTCCATTGTGCCAAAGTACCGGGTTAAAATAACTTCTATTTTGTTTAAAATATGTTGTTATATCGCCAACTTGTCCCATTCCTCCAGAAAGATGAATCACAGATTCATCGAAACCTTGATCTATGGGTCTTGATGGAAAGTTGTCTCCCAAATGCCATTTACCAAATATACCGGTTATATAATTCGCCTGTTTTAGCATTTCTGCTATCGTTATTTCATTTGTTGACATAATTCGCCACCGTTATAAGTATCTCGTATTCCAGTGCGTAAAGAATAACGCCCTGTCATTAAACTTGATCGGGTTGGGGCACAGACAGGAGAAACATAAAAATTATTAAAAGTTATACTTTCTTTAGCAAATTTATCAATTACTGGAGTTTTTATATGTGGATTCCCTGTAATCCCCAAATCACCATAACCTTGATCATCTGTCATAATAATGATTACATTTGGGTGTTTAATATTCTGTGCAAAATTTAAACTTGAGATTGCAAGAAACACGAAAACAGGTGTTATTTTTAAATATTTTTTTATCATAATTTTGTTCGACTCAAAGAATACGGCGCATTCTCCAACTTAGATCCCCAATCTTTATTTGGCTGACTACCCATAATAAATTTAATTTCTCCTCCATTTTGAATAGCATCAAACTTTATATAAGTATTGCTGTAATCTTTTCCATTCAAACTTGCAGATTGGATATAAAAATTATTTTTAGAATTGTTTATTGCCTCAATTGTAAATTTATTGCCATTTTGAAGGTTTAATGTTGCCATTTTAAACAATGGCCCTCCAAGTACATACTGATCTACACTTGGTGTTACTGGGTAAAAACCCAAAGCACTAAAAACATACCAAGCCGAGGTTTGTCCGTTATCTTCATCACCGCAATAACCATCGGGAGTTGCACTGTACAACCGTGTTAACACTTCTCTTATCCATTGTTGAGCTTTAAAAGATGCTCCTGCATAATTATATAAATAAATCATATGTTGTACCGGCTGATTGCCATGGGCATAATTACCCATATTAACTATTTGCATCTCTCTTATCTCATGAATTGTAAAACCATAATAAGAATCATCAAAATTTGGTGGCATTACAAAAACCTCATCTAATTTTGCTTCAAAATTCTTCTTCCCTCCCATTAGATTAATTAGGCCCTGAATATCATGAAAAATCGACCAAGTATAATGTAAACTATTTCCTTCTGTAAAGGCATCTCCCCATTTTAATGGATTGAATGGCGATTGAAAATTACCATCCTTATTTTTTCCCCGCATCCATTTGGTCTCCGGATCAAACAAGTTTTTATAATTTAAAGACTGCTTATAAAATTTCTTAGCCAAATCTTTTTTACCCAATTTATCCGCCATTTGAGCAATGGTAAAATCAGCAAAAGCATATTCCAAAGTCCTTGCTGCATTTTCATTAATTCCAACATCATAAGGTACATAGCCCAGCTTATTGTAATAATCAATTCCTTCCCTTCCCACAGATTTTCCTGGGCGATTTTTTTCTATTTTTGCATTTTTCAATACAGCTTCTAAAAGAATATCCACATCTTTTTTATCCACATTTCCTTTTAAAAAGGCATCCGCAATTATTACGGCCGAATTAGAACCTATCATTACATCTCTATGCCCTGGGCTTGCCCATTCGGGTAACCATCCCGACTCTTTATATGTATTGGCCAAACCCTCCATGATATGGCTATTCAACTCAGGATACATCAAATTAAAAAATGGAAATACTGCTCTAAAAGTATCCCAAAAACCATTGTCGGTAAACATGTATCCAGGCAATACTTTGCCGTTATATGGACTGTAATGTACAATCTTATTATCCTTATCAAACTCATAAAACTTTCTTGGAAACAACAGCACTCTGTATAAACTAGAATAAAAGGTTCTAATATGGTCAATATTACCATCTTCGATTTGAATTCTTCCCAATTCTTTTTCCCAGGCCTGTTTCGCTTTTTCTTTTGTTTGCTCAAAAGTATCGGCACCTATTTCTCTGTCCAAATTAATTTGCGCTTGTTCTAAACTTATAAAAGAAGAAGCAACTTTTACATGCACAGATTCCCCTTTATTGGTTTTAAAACCGATAATTGCACCAACGTGTTTCCCTTCACTTTCAGTGGAATTCTCCATCAACTTCCAGTCATCTCCCCAAGTGTGATAAAGTTCAAAATCTTTATCAAATTCGGCAACAAAATAATTGTGAAAATTATCTGGTACTCCACCACTATTATTTCTATTATAACCGATTATTTTTCTTTCTTTCGGAATGATTTTTACCATCGAACCTTTAAAAAAAGCATCCAATAAAATATAAGAACTATCCGACTCTGGAAAGGTAAATTTAAAATGTGCGGCCCTTTCTGTAGGAGAAACCTCGGCAGTCACATCATAATCAGCCAAATACACTTTGTAATGATGCGGCTTAACCGTTTCTGCCTTATGTGAAAACCAAGAAGCACGTTCGTCTTCCTGAAATTTTAATTTACCCGTTACTGCCATAAATGAAAAAGCCGCATAATCATTTATCCAAGGACTAGGTTGATGGGTTTGTTTGATACCTCTTATTTTATTCTCATCGTATTTATAGGTCCATCCATCTCCCATTTTTGATGTCATGGGAGTCCAAAAATTCATCCCCCAAGGCAAAGCAATTGCAGGGTAAGTGTTTCCATTTGACAAGCTAAAATCAGAATCAGTTCCCATTAATGGATTTACATACTCTACCAAATCTGTATTATTTTTTTCGGTCTTGGAGCCTACCATTAGTTTGTTTTGACACGAAAAACACACAATTAGAATAAACACTACAATTATTTTCACAAAAGAATTCGTCATTATTTTTATCTTTTTTGATTATTAAAATCTATCTCATTATTTTTTTATTACCACAACATAATTTCATCAATAAAAATCCACGGTTTTTCGCCTGCCGCCGGATGTGAAAGAGGTAAAACTTTAGGGTTCTTAACAACTACTTTAAAATATTGTGCTTCCGTATTTGGAACATCTAAAACATATCTCTTTATTAAAGTTTCCGTTACATACTCTCCTCTTGAAATTTTTAATTCTCCAATTTTTTTATATCCAGAATTTTCAAAATTAGAAGCAAATAATATTAATTTTGAAGGAAACAATATATAGTTACCAAAGTTCTCAAGACAATTTATGGCCAGTTTATTAACTTTTTTAACAGCACCTAAATTAATTGTGGTATTGAGATCATCACCTAAAAAACCAATCCATTTACCATCTTTAAAAATCAGGCTTCCCTCTTCTAAATCAAATAATTTATTTGAACCATCATATCTCTTTTCTGGTTCTTTATCCATGGTATATTTTGTAATTTCATACCCAATTTTTGCAAAATTTCTACTTAAAGTCTCACTAGCATACCAATCCTTTTTAAAAGCTTTCGCCTTGAATATGACATCGGAATCTATAATTATGGGTTGATGATAAACGGCTGAAACTGAATCAGGTTCACTTCCATTTAAGGTATATCTCAATGCTACACTCCTCATTTTACTTAATAATACGATCGAAATAGTATCCTTGAAAAGAGTTTTTTTCGTTAATAGCATTGGTTTTTTAAGTGTAACTTTTTCTATAAACCCTTTTGCTATTCCATTGCTGATTTTTGTTTTATATCTATTTTCAAGATTTTTAGCAAATACATCATCAATTTTTGTATTCCAAGTATAAATTTTACTAGGTACAATATGTTCTAAAAGTTTCTCCAATCCGAAGTTTGTAATTTGCGTGTTATGTAAATTTAGTATGGTTAAATTTTCTAATCTTTCTAAGTACTTTAAAGATTTATCTGTAATGAAAGTATTATCTAATTTTAGTTTTTTAAGGTTTTTAAAAACTCCTAGGGTTTTTGACATTTTATCTGATAATTTCGAATTACTCAGATCTAATTCAATGATTTGATCTTTAATGCCTTTTAATATATTTAATTCATTATTGGTCAAATCTGCATTTAAATATTTAACCGAAAGACCTCCTTTATCTGGCAAGACTTGTCTTATGCTAAATCCATTTTTTCTAA
>CAYPHN010000033.1:0-740 GCA_964410265.1 uncultured Flavobacteriaceae bacterium
AAACGATTTTGTATATTATTGGAGGTGGAGATGTTTTTAAAGAACTAAAAAAATTGGTAAATGAATTAGACTTGAGTAGCAGGGTGTTTATTAAAAACAAAATGCTTTACGATGATTTGATGGAATATACAAAAATAGCAGACTTAGGCTTATCTTTAGATAAAAACACAAATTTGAATTATGAATATAGCCTACCAAATAAGGTATTCGATTATATACAAGCTCAAATTCCATTACTTGTTTCAAATAGAAAAGAAGTAGCAAGGTTGGTCTTAAAAAATGAAATTGGATTGGTTGTTGATACTCATGACCCAAAAAAATTGGCGACAATTGTAAAAAAAATATTATCTGATAAAAAACTAAATATTATTTGGAAGAAAAATTTAAAACGAAGCTCTGAAAAATATTGTTGGGAAAACGAAAGCAATAATCTATTAAAAATCTATAATAATTTAAAATAAATACTATAATCCTTGAATTTTTTTATGTAAATATTTTGTGAGACTAACTACAATAAAAAAAGGTTTATATAATAATTTACTTTCCTGTGTTTTAAGATCTATTTCTTCTTTGTATAATTTCCAACTGTAGTTTTTCGAAATACCACTAGTGCCGCAGATAGCCACAAAATTATTAATGATTTTAACTTTAATTTTCTTTTTGAATAAATATAGATTCAAATGATAATCGGCTAGAATTTTATATATTTTTGAATATTTTATATGTAAAAATAATTCTCT
>CAYPHN010000033.1:750-17988 GCA_964410265.1 uncultured Flavobacteriaceae bacterium
GGTAAAATATTGCCTGATGTGGTAAAGTGTTTTTAATCCAAAGTAGATTTGACCAAGATGGATTAACAATGCCATCATTTCTTTTTAATGTAAATGAATCTTTATTTTTCCAATCATACTTTATTTTACCTATAATCAACAGCCATTTTTTATGATATTGCTGATTAAAAATATCGTATAAAACAGTGTTATTATACAATTTATCATCACTACCCATAAAATATAGCCAATCTCCTTTTGAAAGTTTTACGCCCTGATTCATAGCGTCATATACTCCTTTATCAGAGTTACTTAGCCAATAAAAGGGTTTTTTTAATGTTTGAAGGTGTGCTTTGGTTCCGTCATTTGAATTGCCATCAATAATCCAAACTTCATAATTTTTATAGGATTGATTTTGAATGCTTGAAATACAATCTTTTAATTTTTCAAGATTGTTTAAAGTAGGTATAATTATGGATACGGAATTATTAATAATATTTATTATGGGATTAATATCTACACCACCTCAAAAACTTTATTGCCCTCACACTTAATAGTTTTGTGTGGAAATTTTAATATCAATGCATAATCATGAGTTGCCATCAAAATAGTTATCCCAGTTTTATTAATCTCTTCTAAAACATTCATGATTTCAATAGAGGTTTTGGGATCTAAATTCCCGGTAGGTTCATCAGCCAAAATCATATCCGGATTGTTTAATAAGGCCCTGGCAATGGCAATACGTTGTTGTTCTCCTCCTGAAAGTTGATATGGCATTTTAAACCCTTTGGTTTTCATGGCCACTTTTTCAAGAACATCATTGATTTTTGCATCTATTTCTACCTTTTTTTTCCATCCAGTAGCACGCAAAACAAATAGTAAATTGTCAAATACAGTTCTGTCGTTCAACAATTTAAAATCCTGAAATACAATTCCAATTTTTCTTCTTAAAAATGGAATTTCTTTATCTTTTAAATTATTTAAATCAAAACCAACTATTTTACCTTCTCCATTTATCAAGGGTAAATCCGCATAAAGAGTTTTCATCAAACTACTCTTTCCACTTCCGGTTTTACCAATAATATAATTAAATTCTCCTTTTTCTATATGCAGGTTTACATTAGACAAAATTAGATTCTCTCTTTGAAAAATTGAAGCATCTTTTAATTCAAGCATTTTATTACAATTATTTTCAATTTGGTTGCTACAAACTTACTGTTTAAATTTTAAATAATAAAGTTCATTATATTTGAATAATTATGAAAATTCACAAAATATTATTTTTGCTATTATTAATTGTTCAGGGATGTATTCAAAAAAATAATCCACAAAATATTTGGAGAATATCTACGGTAAAGAATTTGCCAATAAAAACATCAAACCAAGCTGTTAGTGGAGGTTTTATTAAAGGTAAACCCTATTTATTTTCCTTTGGAGGAATTGATTCAACAAAAACATTTTCTGGAATTCATCAAAGATCTTTTCGTTTTGATATTGTCAATCAAATTTGGGCCGAAATTCCTTCTTTACCTGATTCTTTAGGTAAAATTGCAAATGCTGCAAGTAGAATAAATGATACCATTTATATTATTGGAGGTTACCATGTTTTTGCTGATGGAACCGAAAAATCATCTGACAAAGTGCACCGTTTTGACATCATTAATAATGTGTTTTTAGAAGATGCCACTCCCTTGCAAATACCTATAGATGATCATGTGCAAGCGGTTTGGAAGAACAAGCTTATTTATATTATTACAGGATGGAGTGATAATAAAAACATAGCAGATGTACAGATCTTTAACCCTGAAAAAAATATTTGGTATAAAGGTACTTCTGTCCCCAACAATCACATTTATAAATCCTTTGGTGCTTCGGGTACAATAATTGGCGATACCATTTTTTATTTCGGTGGTGCTGCCATGGGTAAAAATTATCCCATCCAAAATTATTTAAGAAAAGGTGTTATAAACCCTGAAAAACCTACTGAAATTAGTTGGTCCTATCAAGTAATAGACTCTATTACTGTAGGTTATCGGTCTGCTGCAATAAAACATAACAATCAAGTTTTATGGATTGGAGGTAGTTCAAAAACTTATAATTATAACGGAATTGCCTATGATAAGTCGGGTGGCGTCAATCCAAATACAAGAATATTAGCCTTAAACAACAATAAATTTAACTTCTATTTTAACAAAAATATTCCTATGGATTTAAGAGGAATTGTATATATTCACGACTCCATAATGTACCTTATTGGAGGTATGGAAAGAAATCAAAAAGTGAGTAACAAGGTCTACAAAATAGAATGGAAATAAAATCAAAAACAAATTTAATGAATCTGCAAAAAATTAAATATATAGCATATTTTTTCTTAATAATTTCAGTGTTTTCTTGTAAAACAGAGCCAATAATTCATGCTTTAAAAACTGGAACTTGGCGAGGTGAAATATTAGCGCAAAAAAATGTCATTCCGTTTAATTTTGAGATAATTGAACATAATGGGAAATATAAAATTAACATAATCAATGGCGATGAAACGTTAAAAATTGATAAAGTAAAAATTATAGGTGATTCCATATTCTTTGATATGCATATTTTTGACATATCTGTAAAAGCAAAAATAAACGACACTATTTTAACCGGTGTTTATATAAAAAATTATGCAGAAGATTATATCCTTCCATTTAAGGCAGAATACAATAAAAAAGGTCGATTTGATAACGTGAGTAGCAACAATACTTTTGATGGTACATGGGAAACAACTTTTTTTAAAGATGGCAAAGAAACTTCGGCAGTTGGTATATTTATGTCAGAAAATAATATTTTAAAAGGAACTTTTTTAACTACGACCGGTGATTATCGATATCTAGATGGGTACATAAAAAATAATACAATGTACTTATTTGGGTTTGACGGAAATCACCTTTTTAAATTTAAAGCAGTTAAAGAAAATGACTCCATTCTAAAAGGTGAATTTTGGTCGGGTAAATCATGGTATGAAACCTTTGCATCAGTTAAGAATGTCAATGCAAAATTACCTGACGCCAATGCACTTACCTTTTTAAAAGAAGGCTATGAAAAGATAGAATTTTCGTTTCCTGACCTTAACGGAAAGCAAGTAAGTTTAAAGGATAAAAGATTTAAAAATAAGGTCGTTATACTGCAAATTTTTGGAACTTGGTGTCCGAATTGTATGGATGAAACTATATTTTTGGCTGATTGGTATAAAAAAAATAAGGACAAGGGTGTTGAAATATTAGGGTTGGCTTATGAGGTAAAACCCGATTTTGAATATGCAAAAAAACGGATTCTAAACATGAAAGAAAAACTAAATGTAACCTACGATTATGTTGTAGCGGGAACTTCTACAAAAGAATCGGCTAGTGAATCATTGCCTATGCTGAATAAAGTAATGTCTTTTCCAACATCGATAATAATTGATAAAAAAGGCAAAGTTAGAAGGATTCATACAGGTTTTTCAGGACCTGCAACTGGAGTTCATTATGAAGAATTTGTTGAAGATTTTAATAATTTGATACATGTGTTAATTCAAGAATAATTATAACAATTATGAATTTGAAGGTTTACTTTTTAACAATTTACTTAACTAATTAACAATATTACAATTTATCATTAATTAAACGTTAATTCATAAAAACCTTATGATTTTTGACCTTTATTAAACGAATTACTTTAAATGAAACGAGCATGCCAAATTTTGACACACAAGAGAATAGCCAGCACCCAACTTGATTGGGTGACAAACCCGCCTGCCGGCGTGGCAGGTAGCGAACCTGCCTACGGCAGGCAGGCAACATGTGTCACCTATAAAAATAACAAATTAATATTATTATATTTTTTATGCACTTTTGGTATTGTTTTCTCGCAACAATCTAAGATCTACACCAATGATTTGGTGCATTATAATCATGCTGTTGACCTTTATCAAAATAAAAATTATAATGCAGCACAGATATTATTTCATAAAATTAAAGATCAATACGGTAATGATTCAGAATTAAAAGCCAGATCCTATTATTATGAGGCATTTTGTGCCATTAGATTGGGTCAAAATGATGGAGATGATTTAATGAAATCTTTTTTTGAAAAATTTCCAACAAGCACAAAGCGCAACCATGCCTATTTAGAAGTTGGCGATTATTATTTTAATAATGGTAGATATTCTTATGCTTTAAAATGGTTTTCAAAAATCGACGTCTCTAATTTAAGTAATTTCAACAATGAAGAATTTGTATTTAAAAAAGCATATAGTTTATTTGCAGTTCGAAGTTTTTCAAACGCAAAAAAATATTTTTCTCAGTTATTGAATTCTTCTACTTATGGAGCTCAAGCTAAATATTATTACGGTTATATAGCATATCGAGATGATGACTATGCTGAAGCGGATAAGTATTTGAATCAGGTAGCTAATGCAGGTAAGTTTGATGATGACATACCTTATTATATGGCAAACATCAAATTTAAAACAGGGAAATTTCAAGAAGCCATTGACGCCGCTTTACCTTTAATAAATAACTCTAAGGGTATTCAACAATCTGAAATTAGAAAAATTATTGGAGAGAGTTATTTTAACTTGAATGCGTTTGATAAAGCGATTCCATATTTGTTAGCTTACAAAGGCAAAAAAGGTAAATGGAATAATACTGATTATTACCTGCTTGGTTATGCCTATTATAAGCAAAAGGATTATGAGAATGCCTTACTTTGGTTCACTAAAATTATCGATGGGAATAATGCAGTTTCTCAAAATGCATATTATCACTTGGCCGAATCTTATTTGTTGAGCCATAAAAAACAGGAAGCTCTCAATGCATTTAGAAATACCAAACAAATGGATTTTGATGCGGATATTAAAAAGGACGCTTGGTTAAATTATGCCAAATTAAGCTATGAAATAGGTAATCCGTATAAAAGTACAGCCGAAATAATTCAAGAATATATTAGTGCCTATCCCGATGATGAGGGAATCGATGAAATTAACGACCTTTTAATCAGTGCATTTATATCTTCAAAAGATTATAAAGGGGCCTTAGCATATTTGAACAATAATAAGGGGGAAAAAAACACTGAAGCTTATCAAAAAGTTGCTTATTTATATGGAGTACAGCTTTTTAATATACAAAATTACAGTGAAGCTATTAAATATTTTAATTTGTCTTTGGTTGATGCACCCAATATAAACTATAAATCAAAATCGATATTTTGGAAAGCTGAAGCAAGTTATAGATCGAATAATTTTGAAGATGCACAAACTGGATTTGATTTATTTTTGAAACAACCAGACATCGATCTAATTAACGAAAACCAATTAGTTAATTATCATTTGGCTTATACTTATTTTAAATTAAAAGATTATAACAAAGCAGGCGGTTACTTTAAAGAATTTATCGATAGCAGCCCAACAAATAAGCAGTTACTTACTGACAGTTATCTGCGTTTAGGAGACAGCTTTTTTGCATTAAGCAACTATTACAAAGCGGTTCCTGAATATCAAAAAGTAATTGATGCAAATGATTCAGATACAGATTATGCCCAATTCCAATTGGCACTTTCTTACGGTTTTATGGGCGATTTGGATAAGAAAATATCAGCTTTAAAAGATTTTACAGATCTTTATTTAAAATCAACATTAAGAGACAATGCCTTTTATGAACTCGGTAATTCCTATATAAGAAAAAATGATTCTAAAAAAGCATTAAATGCTTATAGTCAAGTAATTAATAGTTATAAAATGAGCTCATTAACTCCTAAATCTCTTTTAAAACAAGGATTGGTTTATTATAATGATGATCAAAGTGAAAAAGCCTTAAACAAATATAAGTTAGTGATTAAAAATTACCCGGCCACTGCCGAAGCAAAGGAAGCAATTTCTAATGCCAAACAAATTTATATAGAAATGGGCAGAGTTGATGCCTACGAAGCTCTAATTGAAAATGTGGATTATATAAATATTACCGATGAAGAATTAGATAATACCATGTTCGCTTCAGCGGAACAATTTTATTTGAATAACCAACATAAAAAAGCCATTGAAGGCTTTGAGAAATATCTAAAACGCTTTCCAAAAGGAGCCAATGCTTTAAACTCTAATTTTTATTTGGCAGAATCTTACCAACTGGATAAACAAATAAAAAAATCAATTCCGTACTATGATAAAGTACTCGATCAAGGTAAAAATAACTTTACTGAACAGGCTTTGGTTAAAGTGGCTTATTACTATATGGAAAATAAAGATTGGGATAAGGCCTTAAAAATATTAGCACGATTAGAATTGGAAGCAGATTCTCCTCAAAATATCACTTTTGCCCAAAACAACTTAATGAAAGGTAACTACGCCTTAAAAAACTATGATAAAGCTGTGGCTTATACCGAAATTGTACTACAGAATGAAAAATTGGAAGAAAATATTAAATCAGATGCTCAAATAATTATTGCAAGATCTGCCTTTGAAACAGGTGATTTTTACAAAGCGCAAGATGCTTTTAAAGTTGTAGAAGAAACTGCTTCGGGCGAGTTAAAAGCCGAAGCCATTTATTACGATGCTTATTTTAAAAATAGTGAGGGTAATTATAAATTATCTAATGTTGCCGTTCAAAAATTAGCCTCTGATTTTTCGTCATTTAAATATTGGGGCGGCAAAGGTTTAATAATCATGGCTAAAAATTATTATGAATTACAAGATGCTTATCAGGCAACATATATTTTAGAAAGTGTATTAACTAAGTTTTCAAATTTTGAAGATATAAATGATGAAGCAAAAATTGAGCTAAACAAAATTAAAAAGAAAGAAGCAAAAACCAATGCATCTGTAATTATTGAAAAGCAACCTTGATAGGAAAACAAAAATGAAGCAAAAATATTTCATACTATATATATTCCTTATTTTAAGTGGAGTGATTTTTTCTCAAAAAAAGAAAAAAGACAAAATTAAAACAGAAGAAATTACGGTAGTAAAATCTTTTAGTCCAACAGTTTCTGATGCTTTTAAAATTAATATTAATCCAGAAGTTGATTCTGTTGATATTAATATTAAAAAAGACCTTAAATACACAATAAATTCAGTACCCGTTGCTTCTACTTTTACACCTGCTAAAGGCAAGGCAAAAACATTGAGAAGAGCACCTAAAGAGCGTTTTTATGATAATTACGCCTCTGTTGCTTATGGAAATTACAACACACCCCTTGTAGAACTGTTTGCCCATAGCTCCACTTCAAATAATAATGATTTTGGTGGTTTTTTTAATTATCACAGTTCAGGAGGAGGTATAGATGGAGTAGTATTAGACGATAGCTTTACTCGTTTTAATTTAGATTTATTTTACAACCAAGTCGAGCGTTATTTTAAATGGCAAGCAATTGCCGGTTTTAATCAATTATCTAATAATTGGTATGGTTTGCCTGAAGCTTTAAATTTTAACAATGAAGTTATAAATTCAATTAACGAAAAACAATTTTTTAGTGAATTGTATTTTGGTGGTGAAATAGAATTTTTCGAATCGTTGGCACAAAGTGGAAAAGTAAAGGTTAGTCGGTTTTTTGATAAGGCAAATAGTGGTGAAAATTATGCTTTTATAAGTGGTATTGTTGATTTTCCAATCGGGCAAGAAATGATATATACGGAAATGAGTATAGAATTTTTAAACACCATATTTGAAAATAATTTTTTAAAAACCAACAATTTAAAATCTACTTTTTTCAATATTGGTTTAAAACCAAATTTTGAAGTTTTACGCGAAAACCTCACTGTAAATTTAGGAGCTAGGTTGTATTATAGTATCACGGATACTAAGCAAGGAAGTAAATTTTTTGTTTACCCAAATATTACAGCGTCTTATAAAATAACAGATCAATCGTTGATAGCTTATGCTGGAGTAATTGGTGATTTACAACAAAATTCTTATAAAAAATTCGTTGAGAAAAACCCATTTGTTTCTCCTACCTTAAATATCCAAAGAACAAGTCAGCAATTCAATGCATATGGTGGAATTAAAGGCTTATTAAAATCGAATATTCGATTCAATTTTAAAGCATCGTATATTAACGAAACCGATAAACCTTTATTTTTATTGAACCAATCAAAAACAGATGGACTTACTCTTGTAGAAGAAGGATATGAGGCAGGTAATTCGTTTCAAGTAATTTATGATGATGTAAGTACAATTAATATTAGTGGTGAATTAATTGTTGATTTTAATGAGGCATTCAAATTTGGAGGCAATTTTGAATTTAACTCCTATAATTTGGATACCCAAATTGAGGCTTGGAATTTACCAATGATAAAAGCCACATTATTGGCAAATTATAAACTACAAAAATTGAATTTTGGCGCCGAATTATTTTTTGCAAGCGAAAGGAAAGATATTTTTTCTACAACAACAATTACACCTGAATTGGTTACTAATAACGCTTACTTCGATGTTAATCTAAACGGATTTTACAATATTAACGATAAGTTTGCAGTATTTGTAAACTTCAATAACATTTTAAATAATAATTACCAAGAATACTCTAATTTTAATGTACAAGGGTTTCAATTTTTAGCAGGAGTGAAATATAATTTTGACCTTTAAACTTGAATTTGACTATAACTAATTACCACATTGGTGGTAAGGGCTTGGCTATGGTTGGTTAGTACGGGACTTTAAAGAACTGCTCTTTCGGCTTAGTACTTAGCCCGCTAATACGTATATTTTTTGTTGTGTTTAGTGTATTGGTTTCTGCCTATTAAATTTTAATAAATTCTACACGTCTGTTATTTGATTTTTCTTCAGGAGTACTGTTAGTATTTAACGGTTCTGTTTCTCCTTTTCCTAAAGTAGTCAATCGTTCTGCATTAATACCCAAAGTAATTAAAGCATTTTTAACAGATTTTGAACGCTCTTGAGATAATAAAAGGTTTATTTCGCTACTGCCATCACTATCTGTATGCCCTATAATCTGAAATTTCCAATCAGGGTTTTCATTCATTATAGAGGCTATTTTATTAATAATTCCCATAGATTGAGGTTTTATTGTTGCGTTTCCCGAATCAAATAAAATACCATTGGTTACATATTTGCCGTCTGCCATAATGCGTTTGTACATTTGCCCGCCACCATGTGCAATACGAATATTTTTTATAGCTGTTCTAAGCTTACCACCATAACCTGAAGTACTTGACATTTCAATTATAAAAACATCAGGACGAATAGAAAAAGTTGGGAGATTTGCTACTCGCTTTTCGTTTATGTAGAGCTTAAATTTTCCTTTATAATAAGACATTGCAATATGACACCATGAGTTTGGCTCAATATTGAAGGGCTCAATAGGGAAATCTCGACTAGAAGAAAATCCTGTGATTTTCCCATATCTAAGGGAAAGACCTATATCATGACGCTGATCTCCTTTCAGGTATTTAGAATTCAAATAAACATAATAATGTCCCCAATTATTGTTTTTTTCTTTAGTGTATTCATCTATATATATATCGTACTCAATTGTAAATTCATCTGATAGATAGTCAAAATCTTTAAAAAGAGGCATAATTCTACTAGCAGTATAACCTGTAGGAACGCCCATAATAACTTTTTCTCCGTTAAAAGTTGCAATTTCTGCCCCTCCTTTAATAAGATCCCAACGAGAAGGAAATTCTCCTACTTCCTCAGATTTTAAATCATCATAAAAAATAACTTTTTCTCCAGGGATAAATTTATAATTCCTATAAACTTCAAGTGGTTCTTTTTCGGGACTTACCTCTTCTTTAGAGTCTGAATTTTTTTCAGATTTCTTTTTGTCGTTATTTGTTTGTTCTTCTTTTTCTGTTTTCTTCTTTCCATCTAGAATATCATCTATTCCTTTTTCAACTCTATCTTCTGCTTTTTTTTTGAGTTTCTCCCATATTTGTGCTTCAGCATTTTGGTTTGAAAAAAAGAGACCAAAGACCAATAAGCCTATAATTGATTTAAATGAAATTTTCATAATGTTGTTAAGTTTTACGTGTGTATTTATTTTTTAAAAAGATTGTCATAGTTGTTTATTTAGTTACATTAACAGATATTGAGCAACTCATTTGAGCGTTAAGTACATGCATAATATAACCACCAAAAGGTATCAGCCCTACCCCCATAGCATCATGTAATAAAGTTCCTTCGAGTTCAGAAAGTTTCTGAAGAGTAGTATCTAATTCTGCATCGGCTTCTTTTAACTTTTTTAGTTGATTGATACAGTCTTTAGGTTTTTCTTCTAAACGGGCTATACGACTTTCTATATAACTAGTTATTTTTGCTGCTATCTTTCTAGTTTTAGTAAAACTTTCTATAGTATGATTTTTTATATCTAATGCTGTAGTGTATTCATCAAGTAGTGTTTTAAGTTTTTTGTCTTTAAGTAAGTTATTATCTTCAACCAAATCAAATTTAACGTTATTTCCATCTTTGTCTACAAAATCACACGAAGTAAACAGCGATGTTATAATTATGGTAATAATTAAAGTAGTATAATTTATTTTTTTCATAATGTATTTATTTTTAGAAATAATTTTTTTATAACTTGTTTTGTGTATACATCTTTCAGGATGAATCACTTGTCATGTTTTGACAGGTTTAATATTTTAATTGGTATATTCAATTCGAGCGTTGGAAAATGTCAGCTATTTTACTCTATTCAGCAGCTACCCATACATTTTCTCATAATACGCTTGATAAGAACCTGATGTAACACTATCTAACCAAGATTCATTTTCAAGATACCAATCTAGGGTTTTTGCCAATCCTTCTTCAAAAGTTACCGTTGGTTTCCAACCCAGTTCTTTATTTAATTTATTAGCATCAATGGCATAACGGCGGTCATGGCCAGCTCTATCTTTTACAAAAGTGATGAGTTTGGCCGAAGTACCTTTTTCGCGATCTAATCTATCATCCATCAATTCACAAAGGAGGTGAATCAAATTTAAATTGGTCCACTCATTAAAACCACCAATATTATAGGTTTCTTCTGTTTTCCCTTTATGAAAAATTTCATCAATGGCAATAGCATGATCAATCACATATAACCAATCGCGAGTGTAATTTCCATCACCGTACACGGGAAGTGATTTGTTGTTTTTAATGTTGTGAATAAAAAGTGGAATTAACTTTTCAGGAAACTGATTTGCGCCATAATTATTTGAACAGTTACTAATCACATAAGGCAAACCATAAGTATTACCATACGATCTAACCAAATGGTCTGAAGACGCTTTTGAAGCAGCATAAGGAGATTGTGGATCATAAGAAGTAGTTTCTGTAAATAAACCTATTTTACCTAATGAACCGTAAACCTCATCTGTAGAAACGTGATAAAATAATTTATACTTATAATTATCTTGCCAGATAGCTCTAAAAGCGTTTAATAAATTGGCCGTTCCCAAGACATTGGTTTCAATAAAATCATTGGGGTGCGTAATAGAACGATCAACATGACTCTCTGCAGCCAAATGTATAACTGCTTCAAAACGATGTTCTTGAAAAAGAACGTTTATAAATTCTATATTTTTTATATCACCTTTAACAAAAGTGTAATTATTTGCTTTTTCAATATCTTTAATATTTTCCAAGTTTCCGGCATAGGTCAGAGCATCTAAATTAAAAATTTGATATTCGGGATATTTTTTTACAAATAATCGTATTACGTGTGAGCCTATAAAACCAGCTCCACCTGTTATTAATATTTTGTTTTTCATCGCTTTTTATTATTTTAATAAAGTATGATGTCATTCCCGTGAAAACGGGAATGACATCATACTTATTTAATTCAATATCATTTTTGTTTTAACTGCCATTTCCATGCAGATGCCAAAGCTTCTTCTAACCCTAATTTTGTTTGCCAACCCAATTCTTTATTGGCAAATGAAGTATCTGCATAAGCCGAAGTAATATCGCCTTCTCGTCTACCAACAATTTTATAATTAAGAGGTTTCCCACTCACTTTTTCAAAGGTTTGAATAACTTCTAAAACAGAACTTCCAGTACCTGTACCAACATTAAAAAATTCCATTTTTTCTTTATTCTTACCAGAAATTAATCTTTGCAATGCAGCAATATGAGCCTTTGCCAAATCAACCACATGAATATAATCTCTAACAGCAGTGCCATCAGGGGTTGGGTAGTCATCTCCATAAACGGATAATTCTTTTCTAATACCCGCAGCGGTTTGGGTTACAAACGGAATTAAATTTTGTGGAACACCAATTGGTAATTCTCCAATTTTAACACTATCATGGCCACCAATCGGATTAAAATATCGCAAGGCAATAGCTTGTAAATCACTAACTTTACTCGTGTCTTTTATTATTTCTTCACCAATTTGTTTGGTGTTTCCATAAGGGGATTCCGCTGTTTTAATAGGCGCTTTTTCGGTAATTGGTAATTCATCTGCTTGACCATAAACTGTACATGAAGAACTGAAAATAAAATTATTTACATTGTTTTTTTCCATTTCTTGTAATAAATAAACTAAGGTAGCAATATTGTTTTCATAATATTTCAACGGTTGTTCAACGCTTTCACCAACAGCTTTCGATGCCGCAAAATGTATAACACCTTTAATTTTGTGGTTTTTAAAAAAATTAGCAACTTTACTTTTTTCCTTTAAATCAAGATTTACATACTCTGGTTTTATTCCTGAAATGGAAGTAATTCCATCTAAAACTTCAATTTTAGAGTTCGAAAGATCGTCAATGATAATAACTTCATATCCTACCGCTTGTAATTCTACAACGGTATGTGAACCTATAAAACCTAAACCGCCTGTTACTAATATTTTTTGTTTTTCTTTATTCATTTAACAATTGTTTTTCACAATGTCATTCCCGTGAAAACGGGAATCTTAAATTATTTTATTTAAAAGGTTATTCAATTTTATTTATCTTACAAAATCTAATATGGTTTCGATAATAAAATTTTGTTGTTCTTTATCTAATTCGGTATGCATAGGCAAAGAAATTACCGTTTCAATTAAATTGTTGGTAACTGTGAAATCTTCCTCTTTATAACGAGTATCTACATAAGCTTTTTGACTGTGTAAAGGAACCGGATAATAAATAGCATTCGGAATATTATTATCTAACAAATGCTGATGTAATGCATTTCTGTCAACACCAGTTACCTGAAGTGTATATTGATGAAACACATGTGTTGAAAAGCTACTGGTTATAGGTGTGGTAATTTTATCGGAAACAGAAAATTTATTGTTATAATATT
This sequence comes from uncultured Flavobacteriaceae bacterium, assembly GCA_964410265.1. Classification (GTDB taxonomy): domain Bacteria; phylum Bacteroidota; class Bacteroidia; order Flavobacteriales; family Flavobacteriaceae; genus Lutimonas. Next base: position 13,968 of record CAYPHN010000033.1, read on the forward strand.
CTGCTGCTTTTCGTCGGGTATCACAATAGGAGTCTAACAGAGGTAATTTTAATCTTAAAACAGCTGCTTGTACACTGTCCAACCTTGAATTAACACCAACAACATCATGATAATATCTTTTGTACATTCCGTGATTTACAATACCTCTAAGAATATGTGCCAATGCATCATCGTTTGTAAAAATTGCTCCGCCGTCACCGTAGCAACCTAAGTTTTTCGATGGGAAAAATGAAGTGGTTCCCACGTTTCCAATAGTACCTGCTTTTTTACTTGTACCATCTTTAAATATATAATCAGCTCCAATTGCCTGGGCTGTATCTTCTATTATAAATAAATTATTCGCTTTAGCAATTTCTAAAACGGCTTCCATATTTGCACATTGCCCGAACAAGTGCACCGGTACAATAGCTTTAGTTTTTGGAGTTATAGCTTTTTTTAAGGCTTCAATATCCATATTAAAAGTATCAGCTTCTACGTCTACCAAAACTGGGGTTAATTTTAAAAGTGCAATTACCTCAACAGTCGCAGCAAAAGTAAAATCGGCTGTAATTACTTCATCTCCTTGCTCAAGACCCAAACCCATCATTGCTATTTGTAATGCATCTGTACCATTGGCACAAGGAATAACGTGTTTTACATTTAAATATGTTTCTAAATCAGACTGAAATTGTTTGACCTCAGGACCATTAATAAAGGCTGCCGATTCAATTACATTAAGTATTGCCTTATCAACTTCTGATTGTATTTTTTTATATTGACTTTGTAAGTCAACCATTTGAATTTTCTTCATTATCTATCTTTTTTATTTCATCTTATAATGAAAATAAGACGAACAAAAATACAAATAATTTACTCGCTTAAAACCAAAACATTTATTTTAGCAAGCTCAATGTATTTTTTATATAACATAGCAATTTATATTACTGGTTTTTTATTAAAAATGATAGCCATTTTTAATAGCAAGATCAATCTTTTTATACAAGGCAGGAAAGGTACATTTTCTAAATTGGCATCTGCTATTTCAAAAAATGATAAAACTATTTGGTTTCACTGCGCTTCATTGGGAGAGTTCGAACAAGGCAGACCAATAATAGAAAAAATCAAATCTCAATTTCCAAACTACAAAATTGTGTTGACTTTTTTCTCTCCTTCGGGTTATGAAGTTCGTAAAGATTACGCTTTTGCGGATGTGGTTACTTATCTCCCGTTAGATACAAAAAACAATGCAAAAAAATTCTTGGAAATAGTTCATCCTACTCTTGTTGTTATTGTTAAATATGAATTTTGGCCTAATATTTTAAATCAACTTAAAAAACAAGATATTGAAACAATTTTAGTTTCGGGAATATTTAGAGAAAATCAATCGTTTTTTAAACCTTACGGGGGCTGGATGCGTAATTTGTTGAAGGCTTTTTCATATTTTTTTGTTCAAAATAAAGCATCTTTTAATTTGTTGCAAAAAATTGATTTTAAAAATGTTACCCTAAGTGGCGATACTCGTTTTGATCGCGTTTTTGAGATTACCAAACAAGATAATCAATTGATGTTTATCGAAGATTTTATTCAAGGTAAATATACCTTGGTTGCGGGAAGTACATGGCCAAAAGATGAACAATATTTGGTAAACTATATCAATTTCCACGCAAGTGAAAGTGAAAAATTTATTATTGCACCTCATAATGTCAACGAAAAAACAATAGATGAATTAAAAAATGCGATCCAAAAACCAACAACCTTATTTTCGGATAAAATTAAAAATAATGCGGCACAGGTTTTTATTGTTGATACCGTAGGTATTTTAACTAAAATATATAGTTATGCAGATACAGCTTATATTGGTGGAGGTTTGGAAAATGGGACTCACAATGTCTTAGAACCTGCTACTTTTGGGCTTCCGTTAATTATTGGGCCGAATTATAAAAAATTTCAAGAAGCTGTCGATTTGGTTAAAATAAAAGCTTGCAAGGTTATAAGTACAAATGATGCCTTGAGTGTACATTTGAATAGGCTTTTTGAGAATAAAAATTACAGAATAAAGAAAGGAGAACTTTCAAAAAATTATATTTCCAATAATACAGGTGCTACAGAGATAATTTTAAATTATATAGAGAATAAATTATAAAATAAACTTAGTTATTTTATACCTTGTACCAAATAAAGACAAATTAGAATGATTAGAGAAAAGCTAAATGAATTTTACAAAGTGGTTTTTGAACCAGAATTAATTGATGAAATTGTTGAGGTTGGGTCTTTTAAAATAATTAAAGAAAACGAATTATTACTGGATATTGGAGACAATTTTAATCGTATTCCCTTAATGCTTAATGGAGCTATTAAAATTAGCCGAGAAATAAATAATGGTGATGAAATAGTTTTATATTTTTTAGAACGTGGTGATACTTGTACCATTTCTTTTGGGAGTGGTTTAAACGCTTCTAAAAGTAAAGTTCGAGGTGTAGCAGAAAAAGATTCTGAGGTAATTTTTATTCCAGTGGAAAAACTGGAAGATTGGATGGTGAAATATAAATCATGGCGTGATTTTGTTATTGACAGTTACAATATTCGATTAAATGAAATGTTGGAGGCCATTGATACACTAGCTTTTATGAAAATGGATCAACGGTTGTATAAATATCTTACTGATAAAGTAAAAATTATGCGAGAGACTACCTTAAAGACTACACATCAAGAAATTGCAATCGATTTAAATACATCAAGAGTGGTTGTTTCAAGGTTATTAAAACAATTAGAAAATCAGGATAAAATTAAGCTCTATAGAAATAGAATTGAGGTACTTGATTTTTAATTGTGCTACAATTGTTACAAGGCGTTTTTTTTAATAGGCTATATTTACAACACTAACTTCAAAAATCATGGATTTTATTTTACAGCCTTGGCCTTGGTATATAGCTGGACCGCTCTTGTCACTTGCAATGTATTTAATGTTTTTTTTTGGTAAAAAGTTTGGCGTATCGTCAAATTTAGAAACTATTTGTGCCATAGGAGGAGCTGGTAAATGGGTTGACTTTTTTAAATTCGATTGGCGCAAAAACAAATGGAATCTGGTTTTTGTTTTGGGAATAATAATTGGAGGATTTATAACCAATCAATGGTTAATTTTAAACGAAAGTATTTCGTTAAATCAGGAAACTATAGAAGGATTATCTAATATTGGTATTGCAAATGCGGGCTCAAGTTATTTGCCTGATGAATTATATAGTATTGATGCATTGTTCAGCTTTAAAGGTTTCATATTATTATTAACAGCTGGCTTTCTTGTTGGTTTTGGATCTAGATATGCTGGAGGTTGTACTTCAGGTCATGGTATTGTTGGTTTGAGCAATCTATCAAAGGAATCATTTATAGCTGTAGCCGGATTTTTTATTGGTGGATTGATAATGACATGGTTTATTTTACCCCATATTTTTTAACACATTTATTATATGAAGTATTTTAAGTTTTTATTTGTCGGCATTTTTTTTGGAATCGTATTGAGTAAATCAGAAGTGATTTCATGGTATAGGATTTATGAAATGTTTAAGTTTGAATCATTTCATATGTATGGCGTTATTGGTTCGGCAGTTGTAGTTGGTATATTTATCATGTATTTTTTTAAAAATAAAACCCTAAAAACATACCAAGGTGATATCATTGAAGTCGATGATAAAAAGAAAGGCGTTTCACGTAACTTAATTGGTGGTATTATTTTCGGATTGGGTTGGGCATTGGGTGGTGCATGCCCCGGACCAATGTATGCCTTGGTTGGGAAAGGCATTGTTGCTATACTGGTAGTGCTTTTTGGTGCTCACTTAGGCGCTTTTATATATCATAGTGTTAAAAATAGGTTGCCGCATTAAATATTTATTCGTACCTCGACCCTTGGGTCTATTCCTACCTGCCCGACTTCGTCATTCAGGCGGGTTATTGAGTTTATTCCGTCAGCTGACGGATGGGGTTTAATATCTTTTATTTAGGGTCTGCTGAAAAACTAAATCACTAGCCTTAGTTTCTTATTTATCAA
>CAYPHN010000034.1:0-299 GCA_964410265.1 uncultured Flavobacteriaceae bacterium
CTTTTTGCTGTATTTTAGGTTTCGATTTTGCGGGTGTATCTGCCAATCTTGATTTTCTTTTATAAATATTCCTCCTTCTGCTTATCGATTGAATATTTGCAAAATTAAATTCAGTTCGCCTATTCATTTGATGGGCTTCATCATCACATGCTACACCATTCACACATTGGTTGATCAACTTTTCTTCGCCATAACTATGTGACTTGATTCTTTGTGCATCTATACCTTGAGATTTTAAATAGTCTATCGCAGCTTTTGCTCTTTTTTGAGATAGTACTTTATTATAAGCATTACTACCT